>NZ_JBEHFM010000003.1:0-164817 GCF_040225675.1 Corynebacterium sp. KPL2680 | reverse complement strand
GCAACACGACGATTGGATCCAACAAAAACGCTACATGTCACTGACCGCACTCGAACACACCAAACACCTCATGCACCGCACAGGAGACGCCAATGGTGACCACAACCAGCTAACCGCCTGACCTCAAACACAGAACTGAATACCGAGCCGAAAGCACAAACGGCTACACCACTACACGGGACTTGACCGGAGTTCTGCTTCCAGTGTGTCTATGACCACCGAACCGAGTTCTCGGTCAAGCGGATGTGCCACGTGTTGAAGCTGAATCGTTCCTCGTTCTATAAATGGGTACAAACCCGTAAAAATCGCAGGATACAATGATGTATTCTGACGGTCTTATTGGTGCGAGGATCGCAACCATCTTTGATGATGAGCTTGGTCTTTACGGCGCTAAACGCATCGCTGCGAGCCTTAAAGCCGATACGAGCTTTGGCCCGACGAATCACAAGAAAGTCGCACGAATTATGAAAGCCATGGGGCTTAGAGACTTTACCACACGTCGCCGATGTACCACCACTAGGCGTAAGCCTGGCCACCGAGTCATGCCGGATTTGCTAGGCCGCAAATTCGCAGCTAACGAGCCGAACCGCGTTTATGTCGGCGATATTACCTACTTGCCATGTAAAGGAGGAAAAACATGTATGTGGCCACTGTCATTGACACTTCATTCACGCAAACGTGCAGGTCATGCACTCGCAGACCACATGCGTGTCTTACTGGTCGTCGATGCTCTATCCCACGCGCATGGTGTGCGTGGCAGTCGTGACGGGGCTATATTCCATTCCGATCACGGCAGCGTGTACACCTCACAGGCCTTTAGGAACTATTGCTCGTCGTTGGGGGTGCGCCAGTCTATGGGGGCGGTAGAAACGAGTGCTGATAACGCTCTGGCAGAATCGTTTAACGCTACTTTAAAGCGGGAAGTGCTGCGTGATAGGAAAGTCTTTGACAATCCGATCGCCTGCCGCCGGGAAGTCTTTAGGTGGTGCATGCGCTACAACACGCGCCGGCGGCACTGCGGGTGCAATCTTGTAGCGCCTGATGTCTTTGAAGCCGAGACTTCAGCTACACTGACCAAAGCAGCATAGCTAACCCCCGATGTGTCCACTTTCCGGGGGTCGGGCCCGTGCGCATCCATCTCTGCCTGTAGACCAGCGTTGATCGACACCTGTAGCAAGCCTTTGACCAGCTCGCTTGCATCATCAGCAGAAGCCGACAGCTCGCTGATCAAGCTGGCGAGCTTAAGGATTTTCCATCAGCTTCTCGCTGATCTCGTTGACCCTCGCCGGGTCATGGCTTTTCTTTGGTGACACCGTAGTCATTATCGGTGAAACTCCTTCTAGATCAGAGCCTCACACACAAACTTCCTGACCCCTCGCAGTTCACCAACGATGAATCCGCGCTGAAAACGCTGTGGTTGATGATCTGCACTATTGAAGACAAACGAGCCGCCAAAAGAGCAAAGCAAGGCGAACGAGTCTCCGCGACAGCCGGCAGACTCATGGAAGGAGCCCGAGTTTCCGGCTGGAAACAAGCCATCAACCAAATGGCCGTGGCCTTTCCCGACCGCTTCGACAAATACCTATAAACCTAGCCCCACACACAAACAACTTGACACGCTCGATTGCGCTGCCACAAGCCAAGCTCAATACCAATGCGGTACACAACGCTGGTTCCTACATTAAGCCGCGTTGAAATATCTGACGGCTTCACACCCTGCTTCCATAGCGCTTCAATGCTTTCTGTAACCGAAGCAGAAGTCGACTTCTGAACACGCACAGGAAGTTGATACTCACGAGCCAGCCGATACGCAACACTCAAGCTAAGCCCCAGTTCCAACGCCGCACTACGAACACTACGACCGCCTGAAACCAAGCAACACAGCTGCTCCACCACATCCGGCGAAGGATCCCAACGACTCGACACCACAAACACCACCAATCAAGGTCAGGTGTTTCCACGATCCTTAGAATCCGGGCTTAACCCAAAAAATAAAACCCCCCTCACCAGCGTTTTTGCTGATAGAGGGGGACGTGGAAAAGCTTCCCCACCAGGACTCGAACCTAGAATGGCGGTACCAAAAACCGCAGTGTTGCCGATTACACCATGGGGAACCACAGCGATCGCTGTAGCTATAGCGTACCTGATGCCCCCGGGTAAATAACAAATTACTAGGTAAGGGTGGGGCAAAGGATAGGGTAGAAGGCATGGTTCGACAGAGAATGACCGGACGCGAGCGCCGCGAGCAATTGATTTCCATTGGACGCGCCGCTTTTGCGGAATTGGGGTTTGAAGGCACCAGCGTTGAAGAGATTGCGTCGCGCGCCGGAGTATCGAAGCCGGTGGTCTACGAGCATTTTGGGGGCAAAGAAGGCCTGTATGCGGTGGTCGTGGATCGGGAGATGCTGGCGCTAGAAAAAGTCATCAAGGATTCTTTAGAAGAGGGCAGCTGGCGCGAGCGCATTGAGCAGGCCGTGATGGCACTGCTGAATTACGTCGAGGAAGAAACCGATGGTTTCATCATTCTGGTACGCGATTCGAAGCCGGGCGAGGAGCGCAGTTTTTCTACGCTGCTCAATGCAGCGGTGGGGCAGGTGGCCTATATCTTGGGTGAGGCCTTTGAGCACCGCGGTATTAATCCGGAGCTGGCCAATATTTACGGGCAGGCCCTCGTGGGCATGGTCTCTACTACGGCGCAGTGGTGGTTGGATGAGCGCAGCCCGGAGAAACCGGATAAGGAAGTCGTCGCTACGCATATAGTCAATCTATGCTGGAATGGTTTGTCCGGTATGGAAATTAAGCCCAAATTAGGAGGCAGGAAGTAAATGGCGACGCCAATGCTGGCAGGTCTGCTTAAGGTCGCGGCCACGGACCCGAAGCTCAAGGGGCTTGTGGCCAATGTGGGCCAGGACCTGCACATTACGGGTATCGATCAGGCGCGCCCTTGGGCTCTTGGAACTTTGGCCCACCACGCGCCGGTGCTGGCGGTCACGGCCACCAGCCGCGAGGCCGAGGATCTCACCGCGGAGCTTACCGCGATGATGGGCGATAAGGTCGCGATGTTTCCCTCGTGGGAGACGCTGCCGCACGAGCGCCTGAGCCCAGGCGTGGATATCATCGGCAAGCGCGCGCAGGTGCTGCACAACATTGATGACCTGCGCATTATTGTCACGGCCGCGCGCGGGCTGTCCCAGCCCATCCTGCAGGACATCGAGGGCCGTGCCCCGGTGCATCTGGAAGAAGACCACGAATATAACTTCGATGATGTGGTGCGCAGCCTGGAATTTCGGGCGTATAAGCACGTGGACATGGTGGCCAAGCGCGGTGAGTTTGCCACCCGCGGTGGCATTATCGATGTCTTTCCCACCACTTTGGATTACCCAGTGCGCGTGGAATTTTGGGGCGATGAGGTCACCGATATCCGCCAGTTCTCTGTTGCTGACCAGCGCACCATCCCGGAAATCGAGGTCGGCCGCGTCGATATCTTTACCGCCCGCGAGCTGCCGATTACGGATGCGGTAGCGCAGCGCGCGGCCACATTGGCGGCGACGCACACCGGCAACCCAGCGCTGGTGGAGCTGCTCACCAAAGTCAGCGAGCATATTCCGGCAGAGGGCATGGAAGCAGTATTGCCCGTGCTTTCCGATGCCCCACTGATCACCCTTTCCGAGTTCCTCCCCGCCGCCACGCACGTGGTGATGGTGGCACCGGAAAAGATCAGGCGCCGCGTGGAAGACCTGGAAAAGACCGACGCGGAATTCCTCGCTGCCGGCTGGGAGGCTGCTGCCATGGGTGCGGATGGACCCTTGTCCACGGAAGGGCTCGATACTGAGGGATCGAGCTACCGCTCCTTTGAGTCTTTGGAGGTCTCCATTCGCGAGGCCGGTCAGCCGCTGTGGACATTTTCCCCACCGGGCATGTTGGCCGGGCCAGAGGAGGAAACCCTGCCGCTCGAGTTTGAGCCTGGGCCCACCCCGCGCGGTGATATCAAAGAGATCGATGCCATGATGGCCCAGCTGCTGGCGCATACAAACGCTGGCGGGCGTGCGGCATTTATCGCGCCTGCCCAGGGTGCTATCAAGCGCATGGTGGAGCGTTTTGCCGAGCAGGGCATTCGCACCAAGGTGGCCACCCCCGGCTGGGAACCCAGCGCGGGCGAGGTCACCCTGTATCAGGCCCTCAGCCATGCGGGCTTGGTCTTTCCCAAGGTGCGCAAGCTCAAAGACGCCGAGGCACTGCCGCTCGTCGTGGTGACGGAAACGGACCTGACCGGTAACCGCGTCGGCGATATTGCGGACGCCAAGCGGCGGCCGGCCAAGCGCCGCAATAAGGTGGACCCGCTGGCGCTCAAGCAGGGCGATTTTGTGGTGCATGAAACGCACGGCATCGGCAAGTTTTTGAAGATGGCCGAGCGCACCATCCAATCCGGCGATGAGACCAGCCGGCGCGAATATATCGTGCTGGAATATGCGCCCTCCAAGCGCGGGCAGCCGGCGGACCAACTGTGGGTGCCGATGGATTCGCTGGATCTGCTCAGCAAATACACCGGCGGCGAATCGCCCCACCTATCCAAGATGGGCGGCTCGGACTGGAAGAACACCAAAAAGAAGGCGCGCGCCGCCGTGCGCGAGATCGCCGGCGAATTGGTGGATCTCTATGCCAAGCGCCAGGCCGCACCGGGACACCAGTTCGCGCCCGATAATCCCTGGCAGGCGGAGATGGAGGACAATTTCCCCTTCGTCGAAACCGAGGACCAGATGCTGGCCATCGACGCAGTGAAAGAGGATATGGAATCCACGGTGCCGATGGACCGCGTGGTCGTCGGTGACGTGGGCTATGGCAAGACCGAGGTCGCCATTCGCGCCGCCTTCAAGGCCGTGCAAGATGGTACCCAGGTCGCCGTCCTAGTACCCACCACACTGCTGGCGCAGCAGCACTACGATACCTTTAGCGAGCGCATGGCCGGGTTCCCCGTCAAGATGGCGGTCCTATCGCGCTTTACCTCAAAGAAGGAAGCCACGGAGATCTTTAAGGGGCTTGCCGATGGCTCGATTGACATCGTCGTTGGCACGCACCGCCTGCTGCAAACCGGCGTGCACTGGAAGAACTTGGGTCTCATCGTGGTCGATGAGGAGCAGCGCTTCGGCGTGGAGCACAAGGAACACATCAAGGCGCTGAAAGCCAGCGTCGACGTGCTAACCATGTCCGCGACGCCGATTCCCCGCACGCTGGAGATGTCCATGGCCGGCATCCGTGAAATGTCGACCATCCTCACCCCGCCAGAGGATCGCCACCCGGTGCTGACCTATGTCGGCGCCTACGAGGATAAGCAGGTCGCGGCCGCCATTCGGCGCGAGCTTTTGCGCGATGGTCAGACCTTCTTTATCCACAATAAGGTTTCCGATATTGAAAAGAAGGCGCGCGAACTGCGCGACTTGGTGCCAGAAGCACGCATCGTCGTTGCCCACGGCCAGATGAATGAGGACCTGCTAGAAAAGACCGTCCAGGGATTCTGGGACCGCGAGTATGACGTTTTGGTGTGTACCACCATCGTGGAAACCGGACTGGATATCGCCAATGCGAATACGCTCATTGTGGAAAATGCCCACCACATGGGCTTGTCGCAGCTACACCAGCTGCGCGGGCGCGTGGGCCGCTCCCGCGAGCGCGGTTACGCCTACTTCCTGTACCCCAAGGGCGCCACGCTGACTGAGACCTCCTATGACCGCCTGGCTACCATCGCCCAGAATAATGATCTGGGCGCAGGCATGGCCGTGGCCATGAAAGACCTAGAGATGCGCGGTGCTGGCAACGTGTTGGGCGCCCAGCAATCCGGTCACATTGCAGGCGTGGGCTTCGATCTCTACGTGCGCTTGGTCGGCGAGGCCGTCGAGGCCTTCAAGTCTTTGGCCCGCGGCGAGGCACCCGCGGTGACGGACGAGGGGCCGAAGGAAATCCGCATCGATCTTCCCGTGGATGCCCACATCCCAGAGTCCTATATCGATTCCGAGCGCCTGCGCCTCGAGGTCTACCGCAAGCTAGCGGCCTCGCAGGATAATAAGGATCTCGCGGCGGCGCGGGAAGAAATGGAAGACCGCTTCGGCCCCTTGCCCAAGGAGGTCGAGCGCTTGCTCGCCGTGGCGCGCCTGCGCCACCAAGCCCGCCGCGCCGGGGTGGCAGACATTACCGTGCAGGGAACCCGCGTGAAATTCCACCCGGTCGAGCTGCCGGATTCCAAGCAGGTGCGCCTGAAGCGCCTGTACCCGGGTTCGAGCTTCCGGGCCGCGGCCAAGGCCATCAACGTGCCTTTCCCCAAGGCTGGGCGCAATGTCACCTCACCCAAGCTGCGCGATGAGGAGCTTATCCAGTGGGCCGCGGACTTCTTAAGCGCGCTTTTTGATGTCCAACCCATCAACGTCTCCGGCGAGAAAGCCGGCGCCGGATCAGTCATCAGCGTAGGCGAGTAGCCGATGGGCGCGTAGCCCCTCGGCACATAGCCGATCGGCGCTTAGGAGAAGTCCAGGCCGATATCCAGCACGCGCACCGAGTGGGTGAGGGCGCCGACGGCGATATAGTCCACGCCCGAGGTGCCGTACTCACCGGCGTTCTCCAGCTGCAACCCACCGGAGGCCTCCAGCGCCGTGGTTGGGCTGAGGGCTTGCCGGCGATGGACGGCGGTGTGGACATCGGCAAGCGCGAAGTTATCCAGCAGCACCATATCCGGATGCAGCGGGAGCACTTCGTCGAGCTGATCCAAGGTATCGACCTCGACCTCGCAGGCGATGTCCGGGGCATGTTCGCGCACGCGACGCAGGGCCGTGGCCACGCTGCCGCCCACGGCGAGCACGTGATTGTCCTTAATCATGGCGGCATCGCCCAAGCCCATCCGGTGGTTCGCCCCGCCGCCGGCGCGGACGGCGTATTTCTGCAGCGCGCGCAGGCCAGGCAGGGTCTTGCGGGTATCGCGCACCTGGGCCTGTTTAACGCTGCCCGGCGTCCCCGTGTCCTCTGCTGCTGCTGCGATGGCATCGACCCAACGCCGCGTCTGCGTCGCAATGGCGCTTGCGTGCGAGACCATATTGAGCATGGTGCGCTCAGCGGCTAGCACGAGGAGGGTAGGTGCCTGCACCGTGGCGGTGACCTGGCCTGGGGTAACGCGGTCGCCGTCGGTGGAGTGGAGGGTGATGGTGGGGGTCGGGGCATCGGCAAGCGTGGGGCCTGTAACCACGCCCCACTGGCTTAAGCGCTGGGCGGTAGCGTCAAGAACCTGTTCGATAAGGCCCAAGCCTGCGATGGTGCCGGCCTCGCGCGCGGTGAACTCCGCCGTGCAACGCGCCTCACCCGGCACCGTGGCAAGCGAGGTGTAATCCGGCCCGTAAGCGAAATCCTCATCCAAGCCCGTGGAAATGAGCGCGGAGCAATCCGGCAGGTGCAGGTCTTCCATTTACTCGCCCCCGCCGGGGTTGCCAATGGAAATCATGGCCTCGAGGGACTTGCGCGCCGCGTTTGCGATGTCTTCTGGCACCGTAACCTCATCGGTTTCTTCTATCAGGCAGCGCTCCAGGGTCTCTGGGGTGATCATCTTCATGTACTTGCACTCGGCGTGGTCATTGACGGCCTGGAAATCGATGTCCGGCGCGGCCTGGCGCAGCTGGTGCAGCATGCCGGTCTCCGTGGCAACGAGCACCTTGTTCTGCGGCTGCTTCTGGGATTGGGTGATCATCTGTCCGGTAGAGAGCATGTGCACGCGTTCTTGCGGCACCAAGCCCTCGTTGGCTAGGTACAACGCGGAATTGGAGCAGCCGCACTCCGGGTGGATATATAAGTCCGCGTCCGGGTTATCTTGGGTTTGTTGGGTTAGCTGCTGGGCGCTAATGCCGGCGTGCACGTGGCACTCACCGGCCCAAATGCGGATATTTTCCCGGCCGGTCTCGCGCTTGACGTAGGCGCCCAAGAACTGGTCGGGGCAGAAGAGGATTTCTTTATCCGCCGGCAGCGAATTGACCACGTCGACGGCATTGGAGGACGTACAGCAGACATCGGTCAGCGCCTTGACCTCGGCGGTGGTGTTGACGTAGCTGACCACCAGGGCATCGGGGTGCTCGGCCTTCCATGCGCGCAGCTCATCGGCGGTGATGGAATCTGCCAGGGAACACCCAGCGCGCTCATCGGGGATGAGGACCTTCTTATTCGGAGAAAGAATCTTCGCGGATTCCGCCATGAAGTGCACGCCGCAAAAGACGATGATATCTGCATCAGTTTCCGCTGCCTTGCGGGACAGCGCCAGGGAATCGCCAGTGTGGTGGGCAACGTCTTGGATCTCCGGGATCTGGTAATTATGCGCCAGGATCACCGCATTGCGCTGTTCCGCCAATTCTTTGATCCGCTCCGCCCAGGCCTTTCCTGCCGCGGGGTCCGAACCAGCAGGAGTGGCAGAGGGCATGGCGCTAACATTGGTTTGAGTCACAAGTGCTCCAAAGGTGATAGTCACAGAAATTAGTGGGGTGTTATAACCGTACTAAACTGTCTGTGTTCAAGACCACTTGCGATGCCAGGTGAGTGCACCGACCCAGCCCTTTTGGTGGGGTAGGGAGGACTAGAGCTCCAGCGATCCTTGGGCGAGGCCGACCGCGGCGATGGTGGCGGCCACCAGTACCACGATGACGATTGACCACTCAAATCCATTAAAAAGCTTTTCGCGGCGCGATAGGCGGGTGAGCACGTACGGGATAAGCCCTGGCACTACGGCAAGAGCGCCAAAGAGAATATAAACCGGGTCGGCGGCATAAATTAGCCACAGAGAGTACACAAAGGCCACTAGCGCGATGCCAAAGTGGCGCCGGTTTTCGCGTCTGGGAATATCCGGCCCGGATAGATCGAACCGCGTTCCGGCGTGCGGGTGGGTCACGCCCTTTCCCCGTATCGCTAGCAGCAATAGGTACAGCGAGGAGAAGATATAGGGCAGGAGGTACATGATGGTGGCGAGCTGCACCATCGCGGCATAAGAAGCTTCATTGACGTAAAAGACGACGATGAAGATCTGGATGGCAGTTGTAGAAATCAGCTGGGCTACCCACGGGGCGCCGGCCACATTGATGGTGCCGATGCGGCGGGGGATAAGGCCATCGATGGCCATCATGACGATGGGCTCAGCACACAACATTTGCCAGGAAACGTAGGCGCCGAGGACCGAAAGGCACAGACCGATGGAAATCAGCGCCCCGCCCCACGGGCCGACGACCTCCGTGAGCACCGAGGCCATGGAATTATCCGGCAGCGCGGCTAGCTCTTCTTTCGTCATCACACCAAAACTCAAGGTGGAGACGGAAACCAAGAGTGCAAGCACGGAGAAGAAACCAATGACGGTGGCGCGGCCAACATCGGTGCGCTTAGTGGCCTGCTTGGAATAGACGGAGGCGCCTTCTACGCCGATAAAGACCCAGACGGTAAAGAGCATGATGCCCTGGACCTGCTCAAAGACGCTGGCATTGGAATTTCGGCCCCAGAAATCCAAGGTGAATTTATCCCAGCTAAAGCCGATGAACGCGACTAAGACGATGAAGGCCAAGATGGGGACGATCTTGGCAATCGTGGTCACCAGGTTCATGAATGCGGCTTGCTGCACCCCGCGGGCCAAAACGGCGAAGATGCCCCACGATAGAAGGGAGACGGCGATGGCAGACGGCCATTGGTGGTCGGCATCGAAAAGCGGCAGGTAATGCCCAATCGTATTGAAAAATAAGGTGGCATAGCCCACCTGCGCCATCACCGAGCCCAGCCAATAGCCCCAACCTGAGGTAAAGCCGATGAAATCGCCCAAGCCGGCGCGTACGTAGGAATAGACGCCGGAATCCAAGTGGGGCTTGCGATACGCCAAAATCTGGAAGACAAAGGCAACCGACAGCATGCCGATTCCCGCCACCAACCAACCGATGAGCATGGCACCTGGGCCCGCCACGGAGGAAATATTTTGGGGTAGCGAAAAGATGCCCGCGCCGACGGTGGATCCGATAATCAGCGCGACAAGCGTCCACAATGACACCGAGTGGGACTTATTTTGGCTGGAGGTCATTGGCCTAAAGTACCGCGCCCGCCCCGTTAAAGGGAACTTGAGAAAATACACGGGATAGACTTTGTAGCTATGACAGTCCTGTTGCTCGATGAACGCTGGCCCACCATGATTCCCATGCGCGCCTATGGCAGGTTATACGGACCCGTTCAGTTCACCGGGGAAGTGCCGGTATCAGTGCGGTGGAACTTCTCGGATCTACTTAGCGGCGATGATGCCACCGGCACCTTGGTGACCACCGATGAACACGATCCAGAAACCCAGGCGCGCATTGCCACCGGCGAGCAGGTCATTAGGGCTGAGTCGCTTGACGATCCCGTGATGCAGGCGCGAAGCGCTATGGCAACGGCCCGCCGCATCGGCGAATGGGAACGCGAACAGACCCATGAATCCCTCCTGCCGTACTTAGAAGAGGAGGCAGGTGAATTTGCGGCGGCCGTGCGCCAGCGCGCGCCCGAGGAGGAATTGCTCAAAGAGCTAGGGGATATCTTCCTGCAGGTGCTTTTTCACGCCGAGATTTCCACTTTCTCGCTAGACGATGTCGCCGACAGCTTCGTGCGCAAGATGCGCTCCCGCGCACCATATCTCTTTGACGGAACGGCGGACATAGTAGGCGTAGAAGAACAAAACCGCCTCTGGGCGGAGGGGAAATCGCGGGAGTAAAAGCGACGTCAAAGTCTCAGGGACTTTTACGCTTGGCGGGCGCGTGTAGTTATCCGGCGGGGTGAATTTCACTTAGTAGGATGGCTACTCATGAACAGGCTGCTGCGAACAATCGGGGGCTGCGGACTAGCCGTAGTAATCATCATTGCGCTGGTAATGGGGCTATTTGTGTCAAATTCCGCCGATGATTCTTCGGTTCCCAATGCCACCCCGCCCGTGGGTGGAAAAGAGGTGGCAAATATCGATGTCAACGCGCCGGGACGCACGGCCGATAAGCTAACGCACTGGGCATCGGATTTGGCAGAAAAGACCGATATTCCGCCGCAAGCGCTGCGCGCCTATGGCAACGCGGAACTTATCGCACGGCAGCAGCACCCGGGCTGCAATTTGCGGTGGAATACCCTTGCGGGTCTGGGCTTTGTAGAAACCCGGCACGGTACCTATAACGGCAACTGGTTTAAGTCCTCCAAGTTGGATGACAACGGCTACCCGCAGCCGCCGATCGTCGGCATTACCCTGGATGGCACGAATAACACCGCGCACACCCCGGATACCGATAACGGCGAAATCGACGGGGATACGGAATTTGACCGCGCGGTGGGGCCATTGCAGTTCATCCCTACCTCGTGGGAGTCCGTGGGCGGCGATGCCAATGGCGATGGCAAGGCCGACCCGAACCAGATCGACGACGCCGCCCTGGGCGCGGCGAACCTCTTGTGCTTTGGTGATAGGGATCTCAGTGACCCGGATCAGTGGGAAGAGGCCATCTTAAATTACAACCAGTCCAGGGAATATCTGGACAAGGTAGCCCACGCGGCCAATGCCTACTCGGTACCGCAACCGGCTCGGTAGCATCACGCGTGGCGGTTTTCTGGAACAATTGGGCGTGTAACTGAACTAAGTGGCTCAGCGACGAACATCATCTATAAGGAGTGAGTTACAGCATGGCTGGTATCATCCACGCATTTGGACGCGAGATTCTGGATTCCCGCGGTAACCCGACCGTAGAGGCCGAGGTCTTCTTGGAGGACGGCGCCCACGGCGTTGCCGGCGTTCCTTCCGGCGCATCGACCGGTGTGCACGAGGCGCACGAGCTGCGCGACGGCGGCGACCGCTACCTGGGCAAGGGCGTGCAGAAGGCCGTAGAGAACATCAACGAGGAAATCGGCGATGAAATCGCTGGCCTCGAAGCCGATGACCAGCGCCTCATTGACCAGGCGCTCATCAAGCTGGACGGCACGGATAATAAGTCCCGCCTCGGCGCCAATGCCATCCTCGGTGTTTCCATCGCTACCGCTAAGGCTGCGGCCGAGTCCGCCGCGCTGCCGCTCTACCGCTACATCGGCGGCCCAAACGCTCACGTTCTTCCCGTTCCCATGATGAACATCCTGAACGGCGGTTCCCACGCTGACTCTGGCGTGGACGTGCAGGAGTTCATGATTGCTCCCATCGGCGCAGAGACCTTCACCGAGGCGCTCAGCGTTGGTGCTGGCGTGTACCACTCCCTGAAGGCCGTGCTCAAGGACAAGGGTCTGTCCACCGGTTTGGGCGATGAGGGCGGCTTTGCTCCATCCGTTGATTCCACCCGCGCTGCGCTTGACCTCATCGTTGAGGCCATCAAGAAGGCCGGATTCGAGCCGGGCAAGGACGTTGCCCTGGCCCTTGACGTCGCTTCTTCCGAGTTCTACGAGGACGGCAAGTACCACTTCGAAGGCGGCGAGCACACCGCCGAGGAGATGTCCAAGGTCTACGAGGAGCTCATCAACGAGTACCCCATCGTTTCCATCGAGGATCCGCTGCAGGAAGATGACTGGGAAGGCTACACCACCCTGACCGCCGCCATTGGCGATAAGGTCCAGATCGTCGGCGATGACTTCTTCGTCACCAACCCGGCTCGCCTGCAGGAGGGCATCGACAAGAAGGCAGCCAACGCGCTGCTGGTAAAGGTTAACCAGATTGGTACCTTGACCGAGACCTTCGATGCCGTAGAGCTCGCGCACCGCAACGGCTACCGCACCATGATGTCCCACCGCTCCGGCGAGACCGAGGACACCACCATTGCGGACCTAGCTGTCGCCCTTAACTGCGGCCAGATCAAGACCGGTGCCCCGGCCCGCTCCGAGCGCGTGGCTAAGTACAACCAGCTGCTGCGCATTGAGCAGGAGCTTGGCGATGCCGCCGTCTACGCCGGCCGCTCCGCCTTCCCACGCTTCAACGCTTAAGGCCTTGGGATCTAGCCTAGAAGCTGGACTCCGTTAGAAAGTTAGTCCCCGCGGCACCCCGGGAAGGTGTGGCGGGGACTTCCTCGTTGTGCCACTATTTTCTGCGCAGTGTGGCCGCGAAAAGCCTATTGCGCAGCACATGTTCCGAACGCTGAAACCGCCTGAGAAAGTTGGTGAATTTCCGCGCGTGCCACGCCCGTGTTACTGGTGTGGCGGCGCTAGGATAGTAATCCTATGGCACGTGAGAAGAAGACGGAGCGCCGCCGGAGCCGCACCAGGGTTCCGGTGGCCTCGCGTGCTGCGGATATCCGCAAATCCCAGCGGGCGCAGGAAAAGAAGAACCGCAAGCCCGATCGCATGAGCATCGTTGGCATGACCGTCATCGTTGTTTTCGTGCTGGTGGTGCTCGTCATCATTGCGGTGCCGCTGCGCAATTACTACCACGGCCGCTCTGAAATCGCCCGGCTGAATGAATCGATTGCGGCGAAGCAGGATGAAAAAGACGCCCTATTAGAAGAGATCGATAAATATAAATCCGAGGACTATATCAAGCAGGAAGCCCGGCGGCGCTTCGGCGTGGTAGAGCAGGGCGAGACCGCGTACCGCATCCTCGATCCTAATATTCAGCCCGATAACCAGGTCACTACCGATAGTCAGGCGCAGGAAGATTCGCGCCCGTGGTTTGAGGTGCTGTGGGATTCGGTGGCGCAGCCGCCGGAAGAAGAAGCCCCAGCGGGCGAGTCGCAGCACCTGCCGATCGAGCCAGCGCCTGAGGAAAGCGGCGATATGCGATAATTGTTCGCATGACCGTCACTGATGCAGATTTAGCCATCGTCTCCGAGCAATTGGGCCGCACCCCACGCGGCGTGCTGGAGGTATCTTTCCGCACGCCGGATGGCCAACCGGCCGTGATTAAAACCTCTCCCAAGTTGCCGGATGGCACCCCATTTCCCACGCTGTATTACCTCACCGATCCCCGATTGACCGCAGAGGCCTCACGGTTGGAGGTCGCCCACGTAATGAAGTGGATGGAGTCCCGCCTGGCCGAGGACAAGGAGCTCGCCGCGGACTATCACCAAGCCCACGAGCATTTCTTAGCCAAGCGCAATGAGATTGAGGACCTGGGCACGGACTTTTCCGGCGGCGGCATGCCGGAGCGAGTGAAGTGCCTGCACGTGCTCATTGCCTATGCGCTTGCCGAAGGCCCCCAACACTTCCGCCTCGGCACCGAGGCCGTGGCCATGGCGGCCGACCACGGTAAGCTGCGCGGTACGGCGATTCCACAGGATTGGCCCACGGTGGAAGAGCTGGGCATTGACCTGGCGGAGTTCGATTTTTCCAACGCGGAATAGGAGTAAGACATGACTCGCGTGGCAGCGATTGACTGCGGTACCAATTCCATTCGTCTGCTCATTTCTGAGATTGATGAAGACGGCAAGGTGCGCGATATCACCCGCACCATGGAAATCATTCGCCTGGGCCAAGGTGTGGATGCAACGGGTGAAATCGCGCCCGATGCCTTAGAGCGCGCCCGTGTGGCCTTGGAAGGCTATGTGCGCCAGATGAAGTTCGAAAAGGTCACCCGCGTGCGCATGGTGGCAACCAGTGCCACCCGCGATGCAAAGAATCAGCAGGAATTTTTCGATATGACTGCTGAACTTTTGGGCCAGATTGAATCCGGTGCCAAGGCGGAGGTTATCTCCGGCGAAGAAGAAGCACTCCTGTCTTTCAACGGCGCGGTAGCCGATATGGAGCCTGACTGCGGCCCCTTCTGCGTCATTGACTTGGGCGGCGGTTCTACCGAATTCGTCGTGGGTACCGCGGATGAAGAGATTCTAGGTTCGCACTCTGCGTACATGGGCTGTGTGCGCCTGACAGAACGCATCATGCGCACCGACCCGCCCACGGAATCAGAGGTTGAAATCGCCTCTGAATACGTAGCAGAGCGCATGGGCGAGGTAGAAAAGATCGTCCCCATGTCCAAGGCGCGCACCATTGTGGGCTGTGCCGGCACGTTCACCACGCTATCCGCCTTGGCACAGGGCCTAGAGCGCTATGATGCCGATGCGATCCATGGCTCGGAGCTGCGTTTCGATGCCCTGCGGGTGCTGCTCAAGCAACTCGTCAGCATCCCTTCCGAGGAACGCGCCCTGAATCCCGTCATTCACCCTGGCCGCGCCGATGTCATCGGCGGTGGGGCAGTAGCCGTTGAGGGAATCATGCAGCTTATCGAGCGAACCAGCGATGCACGCAGCTTCTTTATCAGCGAAAAAGACATCCTGGACGGCATCATTGCTGGTCTGGTTAGTGAATCTACCCCTCATTAACTCTTTTTAGGAATAGTGTTCTACACTATTCCTTGCACCCCGCCCCCATAGCCCAATCGGCAGAGGCAGTCGACTTAAAATCGATTCAGTGTGGGTTCGAGTCCCACTGGGGGCACCGTGTGAAGTCTCGAGACATCGTTCCTATGGTGTCTCGAGATTTTTCTTTTTTGCGGTGCCCAAAAATGTTCAAAACTTTAGGATCTTTGTGGCTTAATTTCCCGATTCATGGATCGTCGACGCCCGATGGAATCTGCCCGGGCGAAGGACTGTTCGGTGCGGAATGTGTAAGGCTTTGATGCAGGTTCTGCGGGCGCCAGAACTTTGCGACGAGGCACTTTTGGGCCTCTCGCGTGCCTGCTATCTTCGGTGGAAGCTGAGCTTAAGGTACGTGTAACTATCTGCTTGACGTTTACGCCCTATGACCTTGTTGGAACGATGTCTCGAGACATTCCTTTTTGCCCAGTTGGGGCATTTTTCATCCATGGGTTGTCTGCCGGATCGATGTGGTGAGACATTCTTGCAGGACGAACCGGAACGATCTCATGAGACATGCGGAACGATGTCATGGAACCAGACACCACTGGGGGCACCGTGTGAAGTCTCGAGACATCGCTCCTATGGTGTTTCGAGACTTTTCGTATGGCTGAGCCCAGCATTTGAACTGGCTGGGAGAGCCCAGCCTGTTCGCATGCCATTCTTGCACCTCATCTGCGAGCCAAAGACGTGTGCAGCCCAATCCCCGGCGGCTCACAGCTCCTTGTCTGGACCTGCGTCAGTAATTTTAGGCTGTACGGTTTTTCCTTTGTTGAGCGGTCGCTGTGGCTAGGTTGTAGCCGGATAGTGCAGCGAGCCCCACGACCAGGAGCCAGATGGGTGAATCAGCAATTATCGAGTACGCGGTGGCGACAACGATGCCTGCGACGGCGGAGGCCTGTTTCAATGTCACTGTAATGTCACTGTAATGTGTCCTTTCGGTAAATTTGGTGTGCCCCAGGGTGCTAGATAATAGGTCTATCCAGCGCTTTAGGAGTAATTTGTGGTGTTTCCCACCAATTTTACTGAGGCTATCCGATGGTTTGTGTATAGGCTCCAGACCTGTATAAGGAAATAAGCCAGCATGACTAGTATGACACGACGGAGTCTCGCTGATAATGCCAAATTGGCGCGGTCCGCTTGGACCATCCAATTTTCGCAGTTTGATTAGATATTCTCGGCACCTTCCAGGTTTTCCAATCCACGCAAACGGAAAAACCTGTGACGCTCCAGCTGCCCGAGCTACTGGGGTGTCCAAAAACTGTCCAAGTAAAGAACGCTTGCGTGTGCCTGCCCGGGGAATGGACACCCACTGTATAAATTTCCGAGAATCTTGAACAAATTATTCTAAATGAGGAACTTTGTGAGGCGTGATGACGTTGATCTAGATGAGAAAGATGATTCGTACATCACTGAGAAAGGACAACCGTGCGTTCAAGCAATCCGGTTATGACCTCGCTAACTGAAACTAGCCAGCAGCAGAACCCCGGCTCCGGCTACGCGAGCGAAGCCCCTCGCCCCATGACCGTGGATGACGTCGTCACCAAGACGGGCATCACCCTCGGCATCATTATCGTGGCCGCTGCTATCAACTTCTACCTAGGCACCATGAACCCAAGCACCGCCATGATGCTTATGCTGGTCGGTGGTATCGGCGGATTCATCACCGTACTCGTGGCCTCCTTTGGCCGTAAGTGGGGTTCTCCGGCTGCGACCCTCATCTACGCAGTATTCGAAGGCTTTTTCGTTGGTGGCTTCTCCTTCGTCTTCGCCAACAGCACCATCGGTGGTTCTAATGGCATGGCACTGATTGGTCAGGCAATCGTCGGCACCATCGGTGTATTCATCGGGATGCTTATTGTCTACAAGACTGGTGCAGTAAAGGTCACTCCAAAGTTCACTAAGATTTTGGTCGGCCTCATTGCAGGTGTCGCGGTAATGGCTCTCGCTAACTTCTTGGGTGCCATCTTCTTCGACTTCAACCCGCTGCGCGATGGTGGCCCCCTCGCCATCATCTTCTCCTTGGTCTGCATTGTCTTGGCTGCTCTGTCCTTCCTGACCGATTTTGACCAAGCAGACCGCCTTATCCGTGCCGGCGCTCCTGCCAAGCAGGCATGGGGCGTAGCCCTCGGCTTGGCCGTGACCTTGGTCTGGCTCTACACCGAAATCCTTCGGCTGTTGAGCTACGTTCAGCGCAACTAAGCCTCTCCGTGCTTTCGGCCCGCACTACGGTGCGGGCCATTTTTGTGTCCGCGTTTGGCTTACAGGCCTGTAATTATTGGGGTAATTCAGGGGGTATTAAGCCGTTCTTTAGCCTTTAAGCGGGTAGGAGAGGACATTCAGGCTTAAGACAGCTAATGAGCAGCAAATTTCACCATTTGGAAAGTTATAAATGTGGTGTGTGAGATAAATGAAATAGTTAAATAGTGATTAATTTGCGGGCTCGGCAAGAAATTTTTACGCGATTCATGCATGCTATGTGGCGGGAACGGGAAACCGGAAGGTAGAGAGTTCTCTCCTCTATTTTTCTCCTCGTTCCAGCTCGTCTAGAAGGAGTAACCGAGGGATTGTTGTGAAACGTCAGGCAACCGTAGCAGCGCTGGTAGTCAGCTCGGTCGCGCTGAGTGGCTGCGCTGCGGAAGTCGGCTCGAAGAGCGCATCAGAAGATGCCGCGATGACGGCAGAAACTGATGGCACTAGTTCGGTCGATGGCGCGGGTAATGCCAACGGGAGCCAGGGGGATGATGTGGAAGACAATCCGGGGGATTCGGAGCACTCCGAAGACGAGAATTCGAAGGCCGGCGCCGGTCTTCGGGGGGAGACCGGCGCCACGGGAGATGAGGATTCCGGGGTACTACCGCCTCCGGGAGAATTTGATCCTGCTGATCCAGATTTCGAGCTATTCGATCCATGTACGGAGATTCCACCGGACAGGCTGGAGGAAATTGGTTTAGAACCACGAATACTCGATTATCGAAAAGAATCGGGGCACTATTTTTGCAATTTTGCATCGAATGGGAGGAATTTTTCTGAAAGCATTCTAGTCTCTGCAGCTAGTGATTCAACTGCTATTGATGGGCTAGAGTTAAATGAAGATCTTCGACAAAAAGATGAAACAGCAGATATCGAAGGTATTCACCTATTTAACTCTGAGCTTTTTAAAGATTCCCAGTGTAATGGATATCTTTCTACCAGCCGAGGAACGATTACCGTCGGCATAAATGATGTCACACCACAGTCAAGTGCAATGAAGAGATGTCAATTGGCTGCTGAACTCATTACTAATCTCAAACAATAGTCGTGTTTTTGGGGGAAACATGCTTGTTAGTGTCAAAAATCTACAACGAAATACCAGCATAATATCTGATCTATACCGTCGAGCTCAGTCACTAAAGGACCGAGTAAATAGCCCGCTTAATTCGGGCTTTTCGAATGTGTCGGGAATTGATCACGTAGGGGGTGTGCACGAAAGGGCACTTACCACCGACCCAGGTTCGGCTAAAGGGACGCTCCTGGACTATGCCTCGCAAGTCGAATGGTTGTCGCAGGCTCTTTCCCGAGAAGCTCGAGGCTTTGAAGCCCAAGAAACTGCAAATAGTAGGGCGATGGATATCGCTGATGCGGGTGGTGAGATTGGTGTTGAATCGATGCCGATTATGGACCAGCCTGAGCCGGGGTATAGCCCCTTCGCCTTTACTCCTCCGGTAGTTAACGTCGGTACATCGATTACCAAGTTGGCGACGGACTTGATGTCAACGCAGATTTGGAGCGTGTCTGAAGCTAATGCACGCTGGGCGTCGTTAGGTTCTGAGGTTCGGGAGATCGTGAGTGGGCTTGAACAAGCCGCGGGGTCTTTGGAAAGTGAGAATGACAGCGAAACCACGTCCCGGGCGGCAGCGAAGATTAGGGAAGTGGCAGCCTCGGGGAAGCACTTTGTGGCCAATGCCGCAGCAATGGGAGAAAAGCTTACTGGGTTCCACTCGCGGTTGATGATGATTCAGCCTTCGGCGATGGCCATGGCGATGGATATTATGAAAATCCCTGACCCAGCAAAGCGAAAAGTCGCAGAGAAGGCGGCGTTGGCAAAGCTCCAACCGGATCTTCAGAGGTTTGCTATCGACGCAATGCCTAATCAACATCCGCTGATGGAACAGTCGCCGGCCTCTGGAGGAGGCGGCGTAGATGCTGGTTTGTCAGGCGTAGAGGGCGATGGCCAGAAATATAACACCGACAACGTCGTGTGGCCGCGTGCAATTCAGGAAGCTATTGCTCGCGGCGATGTGGGACCGGGAAACTTTGACGTGGCTAATGGTACGGTCCATGATTTGGAATCCGTCGGCATAACTCCGGAGGAAACTGCCGCGTTCCAGGAGCAATTGCATGCAGATGGCAGAAGGGCGCTTTCTGAGCTAGGTGTGGGCGACGGTATAGATATCAGCGGTCGCGATATCGCAACCAGTGGGGCCTCACTTCCTGGGGCGACGGCATCGCATGGCCACTTAGGATCTATGCCAACGGCAGGTGCCGCTCCCGGTACCGCGGGTATTGGCGCTGGAGCTGGCAGTGGTAGCGGTGGACTCGGTTCTACCGGGATGGGAGCACCGCTTGGTGCTGGACGTGGAACAGGTTCTGGTACCGGAGCCGGATCCGGGGTAGGCACAGGAACCGGTATTGCCGGTGCAGCGGGTGGTCCTGGCCTCGGCGGGCGAGCTGGAAGTGGAAATCCTGGCGCGCTCCGCGGTGGCGGATTCAATCCAACGGCCGGGCTCGGTAGCGGGGCCTTGGGCACGGGTGGAAGGCCTGGTTCTGGCGTAGGCGGAAACATGGGTGCACTCGTAAATTCCGCCCCAGGACTAGGTGCTGGCGGAACCACTGCGCGCGGCGGAGCAGCTTTGCGTGGTGGCTCCGGTGAGAGCGTCGGCGCTCGCGGTGTGGGAGGCGCGCTTCCTCGCGGGGCAGGCGAATCTGCTGGCAATAGCAGCGGTGGTAACGGTAGCCGGGGACACCTTGAAAGGGGAGCTGTGCGCGAAGCTGTGGTGCGCGGGGGAGGCGCCATCAATAACCCCGGTGCCAAATCTGGCGCCGCAAGGCCAGCAGCAGGTATGCGAGCCTTTGCGCCAATGATGGGAACCCGGGGTCAGGGAAATGACAAGAACCGGGTGAAGGCGGTAACGACTCAAGTTGAGCGCGATCCTAATAAGCGAGATCTGTTGGGAGAACCACCGGCTGTTGTGCCTGGGGTTATCGGCAATTGGGCGCGAGAATCCTAGGCAGCGAATCGGGAAAGGAAAGGCTGAAGGATAGTATCCTTCAGCCCATTTCTTTTATTGTGGCAGTTGCGTCGCGGTGGCGTTTGGCTGCTGCACAGGTTCCTCGACCCCGTTCTGCAGGCCCTCCGAATCCACCCCGGGTTCGGTGGTGACAGCAGATGAAGTCGTCTCGTCATTCTTCTGTGCCGGCGCCTCGCCGGTGAAGGTCGATGCGTTGTCGATCTTGCCGGATTCAGAATCCTGTTCGTTCGGCGGGTGGCATGCGGCCAAGGAAAGGCCGGCGGTAAAAACTAAACCAGCGGTGGCGAAACGGGAGAATTTCTTCATGGGGATGTGCTCTTTCTCCAGAGTAGTGAAGGCGGTAATGAGGTGGGAGGAGGAAATTAGGATTCGCGCGGGGTGGCGGCCTTGGCGGAATCGTATGGGGCAGCCGATTCGATGGTTACCGAAATGGTCTTTCCGTTTGGTGCGGAGTACTCGCGGGTTTCACCCTCCTGTGCACCGATGATGGCGGCGCCCAGCGGGGACTGCTCGGAGTAGGTCTCTAGGTCCTTGTTATCGGTCGCAGCGGCGCGGGTACCGATGAGGAAGGTTTCCTTATCGTTCTTGTCGCCGTTGTAGTACACGTGAACAACGCTGCCGGTGTAGGCAACGCCTTCCTGCATGGTGCCACGCTCGGTGGTGGAGTTGGCCAGCAGCTCAGAAATCTGCTTGATGCGGGCCTCTTCCTGGTCCTGCATCTCGCGGGCGGCGTCGTAGCCGGCGTTTTCTTTCAGGTCGCCCTCTTCGCGGCGCTCATTGATTTCCGCTGCCACCTCTGGGCGGTGATCGATGAGTTCCTGCAGCTCGGTCTCGAGCTTTGCCTTGGTTTCTGGGGTGATGTACTGCTTTTGCTGCTCAGCCATTCTAAAACCTTCCGTGCTGTGGAATAGTGGTCAAAGTCCTGCGATGATGGCGGGACCGAAGTTAAGTATGCAACCAGGCAATTGCCCAGTTCTAGGCTGTACAAATCCTAGCACATGGGGCTAGCGACTTTCCGCGTAGTCGGGATTGTCTATATCCAGGTAATCCGGGATATTGCCGGAGCAACCATAGGCTCCACCGGCGACGGCGCGGGCATTGGTGGGGACATCGACGGCAATGCGATGCGTCTCATTTCCGCCAGCGGGAACGGCAAATTCGCGGCGGCCTACCTCGGATTTGGAATAATCGTAAGCCTGCACGATGCAGTAAGCATCCTCATCGGTGTGATTGCGGGTTACGTCGACCCAGACGCGCGTGGTGTCATCGCTCAGAACCTCTTGAGTGACCATAGAAATCTGAGCATTGACGGATTCTTTTTCCCGAAAATACTGGAAGCCGTAGTAGAGAAGGGTGACGAGCATGGCGGCGAAAATTAACACCAGCGCCTTATTGGCCCAGCTACCAGAGTTCTTTTGTGATTTATCGCGCGAGCCGTAGCGCGCGGCGGAGCGAGAATTTCCGGCGGAAGTCATAGCCCTACTTTAACCGAGGAGTACCATTTTCCCATTATCTACTAAGATAGTGGTCTGTTCTAAAAGCTAGTTTTAAAGGGGATGGATTTTCAGTGAGCGACTTTCGCCTCCTAGCAATCCACGCACACCCGGATGATGAATCCTCCAAGGGTGCTGCGACAACGGCCCGTTACGCAGCAGAAGGTGCGGATGTAATGGTGCTGACCTGCACCGGTGGTGAACGCGGTGACATTATTAACCCGGCTATGGACCGTCCTGGCGTCAAGGAAAACATGGCTGAGGTGCGCCGCGAGGAAATGGCTAAGGCAGCCCGCGCGCTTGGGGTCCAACACCAGTGGTTAGGCCACGTTGATTCCGGCCTGCCAGATCCTGAGGAAGGCAAGAGCATGGAAGAGCTCTTGCCGGAAGGCTGCTTTGCCCTGATGGGCGATGATGCAGCGGCCCAGGAAATGGTGCGCGTTATCCGTTCATTCCGCCCGCAGGTCATCATTACCTATGACGAAAATGGCGGCTACCCGCACCCAGACCACCTCATGGTTCACCGAGCCTCCATGATTGCGTGGGAAAAGGCCGGTGACGCCTCTTACCACCCAGAACTGGGCGAGCCCTTCGAGCCGCTGAAGCTGTATTATTCGCATGGCTTTGTGTACCAGCGTATGAAGATGTTCCACGATCTTCTCCTTGAGGAGGGTAAGCCCAGCCCGTACGGTCCTATGCTGGCGCGTTGGGACACGGCTTTCGGCGATATTATGGCCCGCGTTACCACGCAGGTGGAGTGTGCCGATTACTTCCAAAACCGTGATGATGCGCTGCGGGCGCACGCGACGCAGATCGATCCTGCGGGCGCATTCTTGGCTACCTCCGTGGAGGTCCAACAGCGCTTGTGGCCAACGGAGGAGTTTGAATTAGCCAAGACCAGGGTATCGACCTCGCTGCCAGAAAATGATTTATTTGCGGGCATTGAAAAGAACGAGGAGACTTAAAGCATGAGCGTCTATGACTCCCTTTTCTTGGCTGCGCACAATGTCACTGTTCTTGCGCAAGGCACAGAAGGTGCAGAGGGCGGGCCGATGGGTCCCGAGTTTGGTAAAGCCTCGCCCATCGGGCTGCTTATCTTGGCCATCTTGGGCGTTGCCGTGCTGGTAGCGGGTTGGAATTTCCACCGTCGCTTTTCGCGCTTCCGTCGGCGCACTATGTTCGCTGAAGACCACGGAATCGATCCATTCGACGAAGAGGCAGTGGATGCGGCGCTCAAGGAAGCTGGCCTTTACGATAACCGCAAGAAGTCGATTTTCTAGCCGGTTGGAGTAATCAACGTGACATTTCTCAAGCGGCTGATGTACCCCTTGTATGAAGCACGCCTCGTGCGGCTTATCAAGGGCAGACCGCAGCCGAAGCACGTGGCGATCATGGCTGACGGCAACCGCCGCTGGGCGCGGGAAGCCGGTTTTACGGATATCAGCCACGGTCACCGCCAGGGGGCGAAGAAAATTGGGGAGATGATCGCGTGGTGCCGTGATACCGATATTGAGGTAGTCACCATCTACCTCTTGTCCACGGAGAACTTGAAGCGCAGCCAGCAGGAAGTGCAGCTGCTTTTTAACATCATCTCTGATGTGGTCACGCATTTGTCCCAGGGGGATTTGGATTGCCAGGTGCGCCTTGTGGGTAACTTAGATTTATTGCCCGCGCCGGTAACCCAGCGCATGGTTGACGCCGCTGAGGAAACCAAGGATAACCAAGGCGTCATCGTCAATGTGGCCGTGGGCTACGGTGGGCGCCAAGAAATCGTCGATGCCGTTCAGAAGCTGGTGCGCAGCGAGGCCGAAAAGGGCACGAGCGCGGCCGAGATGGCGGACCGAGTCACCGCGGATTCGATTACGGAACACCTTTATACCAAGGGCCTGCCGGACCCGGACTTGGTGATCCGCACCTCCGGTGAGCAGCGACTCTCCGGATTCCTCCTGTGGCAAGCAGCCTATTCAGAAATTTGGTTCACCGATACCTATTGGCCGGCGTTCCGGAAGGTAGATTTCCTGCGCGCGCTGCGTGATTATTCGCAGCGTTCGCGCCGCTTTGGCAAATAGCGGCTAGATTTTTCGCATCCGCACCTTTTCGACGAGGTGATGCGATCCCTTCTTCAATACCAGGGATGCGCGCACGCGGGTGGGCAGGATATTTTCCACCAAATTTGGCAGGTTAATGGATTGCCAAATCTCGCGGGCTTGGGCGCGCGCCTGCTCATCGTTCATATCGGCATAAGCAGCGAAGTGAGCATTGGGCCTGCGGAATTCGGTGTGGCGCAGCGTGAGGAAGCGGTCGATGTACCACTGCTCAATATCGTCCGTGCGGGCATCGACGTAGACGGAGAAATCAAAAAGATCCGCGATGGTTAAGGTGGGGCTGGTTTGGAGGACGTTGAGGCCTTCCAAGATTAAGATATCCGGCTGGTTGACCTCTTGATAGCGATCTTTGACGATGTCATAGGTGATATGCGAATACAGCGGTGCTTTAACCACGGGTTTTCCGGATTTGACGTCGGTAACAAAGCGCATAAGTGCGCGGCGGTCGTAGGATTCGGGGAAGCCCTTGCGCTTCATCAGTCCGCGGTCTTTAAGCGTTTGGGTGGGAAAGAGGAACCCGTCCGTGGTCACCAGGTCCACCTTCGGGTGAGAGTCCCAGCGCTGTAGGAGCACTTGGAGGAGGCGGGCGGTGGTGGATTTACCAACGGCCACGGAACCGCCTACGCCGATGACGAAAGGCACGTGCGTGGGAGGGTTGCCCAAGAAGGCTTCGGTGGCGGCGGTGAGTTGCTGCCGGGCGGTGACCTGCATGTGGATAAGGCGGGAGAGGGGGAGGTAGACGTCTGCCACCTCGTCCAAATCAATGCGATCGCCGATGCCGCGTAGCTCTTCTAGTTCGTTTTCTGTCAACACCTGTGGCATGGATTTGCGAAGATCACGCCAGGTTTCGCGGTCAAAGTCGAGGTAGGGGCTTGAATCCAGGTTGCGCGCCATAGCTTAATTGTCGCACGCGATGATAAGGGAATTAAAAATTTGCCCCCTGTAAGGTAGCCGAAAGGTTATGATATGTAATAGTTCATACTGCTTCCTACCGAGAAGAGGACTAGTCTTATATGGCTTCTTTCAATACTGACCTGCGCGATCTTGACCCCGATGTTTTCGGCGCTATCCAGGGAGAAATTTCCCGCCAGCGCGAAACTCTAGAAATGATTGCTTCTGAAAACTTCGTGCCGCGCGCCGTCTTGCAGGCACAGGGTTCTGTCCTGACCAATAAGTACGCCGAGGGATACCCAGGGCGTCGTTACTACGGCGGCTGTGAGCACGTCGATATTGTTGAGGATCTCGCCCGCGACCGTGCGAAGGCGCTCTTCAACGCGGAATTTGCCAACGTGCAGCCACATTCCGGCGCGCAGGCTAATGCCGCAGTCCTGGCCAGCATCGCGGAACCGGGCGATAAAATCCTCGGCCTGTCCTTGGCGCATGGTGGACACCTGACCCACGGGATGAAGTTGAACTTCTCCGGCAAGCTTTACGATGTCGCGGCGTATGGTGTGGACCCAGAGACCATGCGCGTGGACATGGATAAGCTGCGCGAACAGGCGCTAAAGGAGAAGCCAAAGGTCATCATCGGCGGTTGGTCCGCGTACCCGCGCACCCTGGATTTCGCGGCCTTCCGCGAGATTGCAGATGAGGTGGGCGCTTACCTGTGGGTTGACATGGCCCACTTCGCGGGTCTGGTTGCCGCAGGCCTGCACCCGAACCCAGTGGAGCACGCCGATATCGTCTCCACCACCGTGCACAAGACCCTGGGCGGTCCGCGATCCGGCATGATCTTGGCCAAGCAGGAATATGCAAAGAAGCTGAACTCCAATGTCTTCCCAGGCCAGCAGGGTGGACCGTTGATGCACGCGGTCGCTGCAAAGGCTATTTCTATGAAGATTGCGGCCAGCGAGGAATTCAAGGAGCGCCAGGAGCGCACCCTTGAGGGCGCCCGCATTCTGGCTGATCGCCTCTTGGCGGAAGATACGCAGGCAGCTGGCGTGGACGTTGTATCCGGTGGCACTGATGTCCACCTCGTCCTGGTTGATCTGCGCAATTCGCAGCTCGATGGTCAGCAGGCAGAAGACCTGTTGCACCAGGTAGGAATCACCGTCAACCGCAATGCGGTCCCGAACGATCCTCGCCCGCCGATGGTCACCTCGGGCCTGCGCATCGGCACCTCCGCCCTGGCCACCCGCGGCCTTGATGCGGAAGCCTTTACCGAGGTTGCCGATGTCATCGGCACCGCCTTGGCACAGGGCAATAGCGCCGATGTTGAGGCACTTCGCCGTCGCGTCGATAAAATCGCCGAGCACTACCCGCTGTATGAAGGCCTCGAGGACTGGAAGCTGGTTTAGGCCTTATCCTCTGCGGCGTCCTCGTTGACGTCGTGCCCGCGAGCCTGCGCCAGCGTGGCGCGGGCTTGCTGCAGCCACTCCGGCTGTTTTTCCAAAAGCTCGCTGATTTCCGCAGTGGTCAGCGGCTTATCCATGTCATTCTTCTTTAATGCGGTGACAGAAATGCCCAGCTTGTGGGCAACTTCCTGCCGGGGGTGGGGGCCTTCGCGGCGCAGCGTTTGCAGCCACTGTGGGGGATTGTGCTGCAATTCGCGCAGTTCTTCGTGGCTTACCGCGCTATTTTGAAATTCTTCGGGCGCGGCGGGCAGATAGATATTCAGCTTTTTAGCGGCGGTCTGCGCGCGCATTGCGGTACCGGACGGTTGCTGTTGGTTATGTTGTTCACTCACGGTTTAACCGTAGCACTTTCAGTAGACTGTGCTCCATGCTGCGCTTAGCCTTTGTGACCGGTACGGAACCTGGAAAATGGTTTCAGAGATTTCAGGACAATACTGCGCACGGCGGTTTATCTACCATCGATGCGGATGACGGCATGGCGGAATTGCTCGCAGGTCGCGTGGATCTGGCGTTAACGCGCCTGCCGGATGCGCGCGTGGATGACTCCTTCCACGTGGTCCGCCTTTATGAGGAGGCCCCCGGCATCGCGGTTCCAAAAGACTCCGTTTATGCGGAGGTGGGTGAGGAGCTGGCGCTTGCCGATGTCTCCGATGAGCACCTCAACTACCGCCTCACCGAGGCAGGTGAGGTCGATATCGCCGCCGTACGCGAAGCCCTGCAGGTGGTTGCAGCCAATGTGGGGATCGCCATCGCACCGCTGCCGCTATTAAAAATCCTCAGCAAGAAACAGGTGGTTCCGCTTGCGCTGAAGGGCAGCGAGGTACCGGTCACCGAGATCGCCTTGGTCTGGCGAAAGGCGGAGGATAGCGAGGCCATTCAGGATTTTGTGGGCATCGCTAAGGGCCGCACCGCCCGCTCCTCCAGGCAGGAAAAACCGAAGCGCACAGCCCGCGAAAAAGCTAAAGCCAAACAGTCTCGAAGGATTGTTAACAATCCGTTACAAAAGCAGAAGAAGCGCCCTAAGCAGCGCAAACGGCGATGAACTGAAAGCTGATCCGCTCAATCCCCGGTGCACACAGTGGCGCGGCAGTGCAGATCGCTATACGGTTGGTTGCGCTCGCCACAATGGCGGCTGAAAACTACAGTGAACTAGTTTTTCGGCTGAAAAGCGAAAGGTAGATTTAGAAATGCGCAAGATTACTCGTCGTATTGCAGGTGGCTTCGCGGCCGCAACCCTCTCCGTTGCTCTCGTTGCATGCTCGGACGCAGAGGATACCGTTGATGACGCCAAGGATACCGCTGGCTCCGTAGCCGCAGACGCATCGGATGCTGCCGGCTCTGCCGCAGCCGATGCCACCGACGCCGCAGGTTCCGCTGCCGCAGAGGCAACTGGCTCCAAGGACGATAATGCAGAGGGCGCCAAGGGCGATACCCAGACCGTCACTACTGCAAATGGCGAGGAAGAAGTTCCCGCTGACCTTGCAGCCGCCATCGAGGAAAAGCAGGCAGAGTGGGGCGACGTGCAGAGCGTAGAGTCCTCCGATAAGGGCACCTTGGCTACCTTCGAGGGCGGCAAGCACCTGGTCTACTCTGAGGAGACTGGTGCACAGCCGGTCATCGGCAAGATTGCTGAAACCTGGGTAAACGAGGGTGGCCTCGACTCTTCCGTTGGCCTGCCTACCAAGCCAGAGGCTGACGCAACTGAGGCAAACGGCTGGACCCAAGAGTTTAGCAACGGCACCATCTCCTGGACTGAGGGTGAAGACGGCCAATTCAAGGCTGATATCGAGGCCTAAAGGCTAAAATTCGGCGGCCGCATAAGCGGCACGCCGAACACTCTCGACACTTTCCCTGCGGGTTGTTCCGCAGGGATTTGTCGTTTTCTTAAAGTTCATCTTCCACCCATGTGATTTCAACCTTGGGTGCTTAGGTTGGGTGGCAGCCCCCAAGAGATCGCAGCACTAGCGGTATTGGGGGACAGACAAGGAAGAACAGCTTTCTACCGTTTCACAAAGGAAGATTCCTGCCATCATGACTCGCCCCTCTGTACTTTCTACTCCACCAGGCACCACCGATAATGACATCGCCACCAAGACCTATGTCCTCGATACTTCGGTCTTATTATCTGACCCGTGGGCGTTGCGAAAATTCGCTGAACACGAGGTCGTCCTTCCCGTCGTGGTTATCTCTGAATTAGAAGGAAAACGTCATCACCCGGAGCTTGGCTGGTTCGCCCGCCAAGCTCTTCGCTTTTTGGAAGAGCTGCGCGCTACCTATGAGGCGCTCGACCAACCCGTTCCGGTAAATGTAGCTGGCGGAACTTTGCGGGTAGAGCTTAACCACCAAGACCAGTCGCTCTTGCCGGCCGCATTCCGCGGGCCGGAAGGGGACCACCGCATCTTGGCCTGCACCTTGAACCTGGCGCACGAGGGCAAGGACACGGTCTTAGTCACCAAAGACGTGCCGCTGCGCGTCAAAGCCGGCGCCGTGGGCGTGCAGGCCGATGAATACCACGCCCAAGACGTCATTTTGACCGGGTACTCCGGTATGGCTACCGCCTATACCACCACAGATGTCATCGACGCCCTCTACAGCGATGGGGAAGTGCTGCTAGACGGGGTTGTCACGGACGATGACACCCCGGTTGAAGACTTGCCGGTGCATTGCGGCATCACCTTGATTGCCGGCGCGCAATCTGCCTTGGGGCGTATCATGCCGGACGGGGCGGTGCGCTTGGTGCGCGGCGATCGCAATACCTTCGGCGTGCAGGGGCGTTCGGCGGAACAACGCATTGCCTTGGATCTGCTGCTGGATCCGGAGGTTGGCATCGTTTCCATCGGCGGTAGGGCCGGTACTGGTAAATCAGCGTTGGCATTGTGCGCAGGCTTGGAGGCTGTCTTGGAACGCGGGGAGCACCGCCGCATTGTGGTCTTCCGGCCCATGTACGCCGTCGGCGGGCAGTCGCTGGGGTACCTGCCGGGCTCTGAATCAGAGAAGATGAACCCATGGGCTCAAGCGGTCTATGACACCTTGGAAGGCCTAGTATCTGACAACGTCCTAGAAGAGATTCATCAGCGTGGGCTCATCGAGGTCCTGCCACTGACCCATATCCGCGGCCGGTCCCTGCACGATGCCTTCGTTATCGTGGACGAGGCGCAGTCATTGGAGCGCAATGTTTTGCTCACCGTGCTCTCGCGCTTGGGGGAAGGCTCGCGAGTAGTGCTCACCCACGACGTTGCCCAGCGCGATAACCTGCGGGTGGGCCGCCACGATGGGGTACAGGCGGTCATCGAAAAGCTCAAGGGCCACGAGCTCTTCTCGCACATTACCCTTAAGCGTTCGGAGCGCTCCGCCATTGCGGAACTGGTAACCGATCTATTAGAAGGCAACGACTAAGTGAGGGCGGGATGAAAGCGATTTCGCAGACAGCGAATTTAATGAATTCTTTATAGAAAAAATCACCCAAGACCAGTAATAATGGTGCTTATGAGCGAGAACGCCAAGAAGACGTCTGCGGACGATAAGAAAAAGGATTTCCGTATTCGGCCCTTCACTTCGGCCGATTACCCGCAGATGCGGGAAATCTACGAGCAGGGCCTGCAAACCGGCCATGCCACCTATGAAACCCGATCCTTGACCTACGAGGAGTTTACGAGCTCCAAGATCATGGCCTCGGTGCACGTAGCCGTTGAGGCGGACGATGATTCCAAGGTATTGGGGTGGGTTTCGGCCGCCCCGATTTCCTCGCGCACCGTCTTCCACGGCGTCGTGGAGGATTCCATTTACTTGGGATCTGATGCCCAAGGCCGTGGCATTGCAGGGGCCTTGCTCGATTGCCTCATTGAAGTGTGCAAGGACCTGCACAAGTGGGCCATCCACTCTTGGATCTTCCCGGAAAATGAAGGTTCTGCGGGCCTTCACAAGTCCCGCGGTTTTGAAAAGGTCGGCACCTACTCACACATGGCCAAGATGACCTATGGTGAGTTGGCCGGTCAGTGGCGCGATACCGATGTCTACGAGCTCCTGCTTCCCAAGCCGGAGGAAAAGAACAGTTAAAGGGCACTCAGCCTTTTCGTCACGAAGGCCGTAGCGCTGCCGGGGGAATAAATCATCCTGGCGGCGCTACGGCCTTTATTTGTTTTCCCAAGCTAGGCGATCAACCAGTTGGGGAGAATAGAGCGCTCCTAGACTGCGGGTAGCTCCCAGCGCCCAAACCACTTCTGTGCCTGTGGGCGCATGAAATCGCTCAGGCGGCTAAACGGCGGCACCTCGATGCCTTGGCGCTCTGCCAAGGCCACGAGGTAATCGCGGGTGTGCCATACCTCGATGGGGCTTGCCTCAATATCGAGCACCTCCGCGAGGCCGCCAGCCTGGTAGCCGAGGGAGGAGTTGATGGGGGCATCGGCAAGCGGCAGGCTACCGCGCAGCGCATGGAGCTCCCTACTGGTGGCGGCGGTTTCTGCGGGGTTGAGCGACATTAATCGATCGTCTCCTTCAGGCGCTCTTCACGCAGGGGAAGCAGGACCAAGAGGGCGACGATGACGAGCGGGACCATCAGCGCGATGACCGGGGTGAGTCCGTCATTATAGGAATTTAATACTGCCTGCCTGAGCGGCTCTGGCAGGGAAGACACCAAGTCCGGGGTCAGGCTATTGGCATTGCCCTCGCCATTGCCAAACTTCTCGGCATAGGCCGCGCCCTCAGGTCCCAGCTGCTGGATGGCCTGCGGCAGGCGGTTGGCCATCTCATCCTGCATGTTGTTAATGAACATGGAACCGACCAAGGAAGCACCTAGGGCAGAACCGATCTGGCGGAAGAAGTTATTCGCCGCGGTTGCCGTACCCACCTGGGAGAGCGGGAAGGAGTTCTGGACGATGAGAACGAGCACCTGCATGACCATGCCCAGGCCGATGCCGAAGGCGAGGAACTCGAAGCCGAGTTGCGTGAGCGATGTGTCTACCGACAAGCGGGACATCCAAAAGAGTGCACCGGCGGTAATGGCCAAGCCGATAACGGGGTAGATTTTGTAGCGGCCGGTGCGGGCGATGATGAAACCGACGCCGGTGGAGGTGCCGATAAGGCCAATCATCATCGGAATCATCATCAGGCCTGCGTTGGTGGGTGAGAGGGTGTGGACCATTTGCAGGTAGGTGGGCATATAGCCCAGCACCCCGAACATGGCCAGGCCCAAGATGACGCCGGATAGGGTAGTCAGGGCCATGTTGCGGTTCTTGAAGAGGCGAACCGGGATAAGCGGTTCGGCAGCCCGCAATTCCACGATGGTGGTAATGATCGCGCCGACGAGGGTAATGGCGCCGAGAGTGAGGATCATGGTGGAATCCCAGTCGTACTCGGTGCCGCCCCAAGTGGTCATGAGGATAAGGGAAGCGGTAGTAATGGCGATGAAGGTGGCACCGAGCCAGTCAAAGCGCTTCATATCGGCCTGGCCCACGCGCAGGTTGAGCACCAAGATGCAGACCACCATGGCCAGCAGGCCGAGTGGAATATTCATCCACATGCCCCAACGCCAGCCAGGGCCATCAGTAAACCAGCCACCCAAGACGGGGCCGAGGACGGAGGACAGGCCGAAGACGCCGCCCATGATGCCCATGAACTTGCCACGCTCGCGGGAGGAGGTGACCTCGGCGATGATGGACTGCGAGGAGATCATCATAAACCCGGCGCCGAAGCCTTGCACGGCGCGGGCGATGATGAGAACTGTCATGGAATCGGCGAAACCGCCGATGGCGGAGCCCACGACGAAGACGGCGATGCCGCCAATGTAGAGCCACTTGCGGCCCAGCATGTCACCCAGCTTGCCGGAAATCGGCATGGCGATGGTCATGGTGACCAGGAATGCGGAAATTACCCAGCTCATGTGGTCAACGCCGCCAAGCTCACCAACAATCGTTGGCAAAGCGGAAGAGAAAATCATCTGGCCCAGGGAGCTCATCAACATGGTGAGCACCAGCGCAGAGAAAATGAGCCCCAGGTTATCCGCCCGCGACTGGCCCTGCGCAGGAGCCTTTTCGGCTGTATCTACCATCGGATTCCTTTCATAACATCATTAATCAACATCAGTGAATCATTCAGACGCGAACTCAGGGCGTCGCTGCAATCGCTATCAGGGGCGGCGATGGAAAGCCACAGGGCCTCGCGGACTACACCGGCGATGACCATGGCCTCCGTTGCCGCTGAATGGCCCTCGAGGATGCGCAATTCCGGTTCTTGGTTAAGGCGCTCCTCAATGAGCCCAATAAGCTCGATGGATTTCGCCCGCTTGCGGCTAATGGAGGCGGCGGCCGCCTCTGGGTCATTAGCAATGCGCTTGCGTCTCTCCCGAATCGTGGGATTAACGTGATGGCCCTCCATGTGCTGTTCCACCAGGTTAAGGACTAATTCCATGATGTTGATGGTGGGTTCATGGAGGAAATACTCGCGCATTTCCGCGGTGAAGTCAGCACTTGGTGCCCCAAGCACGGCGGATTCCTTCGAATCAAAATAGTTAAAAAACGTGCGCCGAGAAATACCGGCTAGTTCGCAGATCTCTTCAATAGTGACCTCGCCAAAGGAATGCTTGTCCACCAACTCGGTGGCAGCATCTTCGATGCGTAGCCGCGTTTCTAGGCGTTTCTGCTCGCGTAGTGATAGTTCTTCTTGCACAGAATGCAACTTTACACTCGGTGCAAACTTGCACCAAGTGCAAAATGGGTGATTTTGTAGATGTGTACGCCGAATCTATGTTGTAGGTCACAGCATACGCTTGCCGATGTCCCCTTTCTTTACCCGCGCTTACCATGCCTGGCAAGCGCGTCGAGGCATGCGAAAACCCCCGCTCAGAGGCGATTTCCGAGCGGGGGTCGTAGCGTTAAACGCGGACTAGATTAAATATTGTCGCGGTCGCGGTTGGTCATGCTCAATACGTCCAAGCGCTTGTCCAGCTCTTCCTCAGTGAGGTTCTCGCCGTCAACAAAGCCCAAGTCGATAACGGCCTGGCGGACTGTGATCTTCTCATTGAGGGCGTGCTTTGCGGCTTTGGCGGCGTTCTCGTAGCCGATGGCGGAGTTCAGCGGGGTCACGATGGAAGTGGAGGACTCCGCGAAGTGCTTCATGCGCTCCTCGTTGGCCTCGATGTGGTAGACGCACTTCTCGGCAAAGACGCGGGCGGAGTTAGCCAGTAGGCGAGCGGACTCGAGCACGTTGCGCGCCATCATCGGGATGAAGACGTTGAGCTCGAACTGGCCCTGCGCGCCGCCGAAGGCAACGGCAGCGTCATTGCCCACAACCTGGCCGGCCACCATGGTGACTGCCTCAGGGATAACCGGGTTGACCTTGCCCGGCATGATGGAAGAACCAGGCTGCAGGTCCTTCAGGTGGATTTCTGCCAGGCCGGTCAGTGGGCCGGAGCCCAGCATGCGCAGGTCATTGGCAATCTTGTTGAAGGATACAGCCACCGAGCGCATGGCTCCGGAGAACTCTACAAGGCCGTCGCGGTTAGCCTGTGCCTCGAAGTGGTTTTCAGCTTCCTTCAGGTTCTCAACGCCGGTGAGCTTCTTGAGCTCCTCGGTTACCTTGCCGCCGAAATCAGCGGAGGTGTTCAGGCCGGTGCCGGTGGCGGTACCACCGATGGCGAGTTCGCCCAAGCGCGGGAGGGTAGCCTCGATGCGCTCGATGCCGAGCTCCACCTGGCGGGCGTAGCCGCTGAACTCCTGGCCCAGGGTGATTGGGGTGGCGTCCATGAGGTGGGTGCGGCCGGCCTTGACAACGTCCGCGAATTCCTTCGCCTTCTTGGACAAGGACTCGTGCAGCACCTTCAGGCCCGGAATGAGGTCATTGACGGCTGCTTCCGTGGCCGCCACGTGGGTAGCGGTGGGGAAGGTGTCATTGGAGGACTGGCCCATGTTGACGTCATCGTTCGGGTGAACCTCTACGCCCTGCTTCTGTGCCAAGGAGGCGATGACCTCGTTGGTGTTCATATTGGAGGAGGTACCGGAGCCGGTCTGGAACACATCGATGGGGAAGGCATCGTTGTGCTTGCCTTCCGCGATTTCCTTCGCAGCGGCGATAATGGCGTCTGCCTTTTCCGCATCTAGGCTGCCGGAGTCCTTGTTGACCTGTGCGCATGCCGCCTTGAGCAGGCCGAGTGCGCGGATTTGCGCATCTTCTAGGCCGCGGCCGGAGATGGGGAAGTTGTCTACCGCGCGCTGGGTCTGTGCGCGCCACAGGGCATCAGCGGGAACTTTAACCTCGCCCATAGTGTCATGTTCGGTACGGTATTCGGTCATGAAAATCACCTCGGTTAATTGATTGTGTGCGTCTACCCCCAGTATGGCGAAAAGCTAAAAACTAGAGCACGAAAAGCCCGAGCCCGCCCCGCCATTTGGGGGTGAGGTTTAGTTCTTGGTGGGGTCCGAGTAGTCCACGACGGAGTATTCCTGCAGCTTTGCCAGCTTGTGGAAGGAATCGACGTAGCGGATGGTGCCGGACTTGGAACGCATGACCAGCGAACGGGTGGAGGCGCCATTATTGCGGTAGGAGACACCTCGCAGCATGTCGCCGTTGGTCACGCCGGTGGCAGCGAAGTAGCAGTTCTTGGAGGAGACCAAGTCATTGGTGCCTAAGACCTTGTCCAAGTCGTGGCCGGCGGCGCGGGCCTTTTCTGCTTCCTCTTCATCCTTTGGCCACAGCTTGCCCTGGATTTCGCCACCCATGCACCGCATGGCGCAGGCGGTGATGATGCCCTCAGGGGTACCGCCGATGCCCATCATCATGTCGATGGAATTGGAATCCTGGCAGGTGGCGATGGCACCTGCCACATCGCCGTCCATGATGAGGCGTACCTTGGCGCCTGCCTCACGGATCTCTTGGATGAGCTTATCGTGGCGCGGACGGTCCAATACCACCACGGTGATATCGGCGGTGCGCAGGCCCTTTGCCTTGGCAACAGATTCGATATTCCACTGCACGGACTGGTTGATATCGATGGATCCGACGGCTTCAGGTCCAACGGCGATCTTTTCCATGTAGAAGACTGCGGATGGGTCATACATGGTGCCGCGCTCTGCAGCGGCGATTACGGAAATGGCATTGGGGCGGCCTTCGGCCATCAGCCGCGTGCCATCTACGGGGTCTACGGCAATGTCCATCGCCGCACCCTCGCCGGTGCCGACCTCTTCGCCGTTGAAGAGCATTGGGGCCTCATCCTTTTCGCCCTCACCAATGACAACAACGCCCTTCATCGCCACGGAGTTAATCAGCTTGCGCATGGCATCGACTGCCGCGCCATCGCCCTCATTCTTCATGCCACGACCTACCCAGCGGCCAGAGGCCAGGGCGGCGGCTTCGGTCACGCGCACCAGCTCCATGGCCAAGTTACGGTCGGGCAAATAAGAAGTATTTTCGGACATGTGTAGTGGTTGCCTTCCATGTTTTCTCACCGTGGGGGTAATTCCCACGCGCTTAGTGTTCTACTTTTCCTATTCTGGCACTTTTTGGTGTCAATAGGTCCGATTTGGGGCCCCTTTTGTGGGGATTTTCCTCTCTCGGGGGAGCATTATCGGCGCGAATGTGCGCACGCGGGAGGCATGTGGCACTTTCACGGCGGCTCATGCGATACTAAGGCGCGTGGCAGCAGAACAAAGACCGAAGATTTTCGAAGGCGCTCGCGACATCATTTTGTCCCTTTCCATAGTGGTCCTCATGATGTTGCTTGTGGTGGGCGCAACCGGGCTTTGCTCGGTGAATCCGGAAACAGCGCAAGGCCCAGTCCAAGAGGTAGACGAGGAGACCTTCCTGGATACGCAGGCCCGCGCCGGTGTTGGCGCCATCCGAGATCCCCAGATGCCCGAAGGCTGGCAGGCCAATGCGGCCCGACGTTCGCAGCTAGGAGGCGAGACAGCCACCGTCGTCAGCTGGCTTACCGCGGATGGAAACTACGTGGAATCCACCCAAACCCAGGTGTCTGCAGAAGACGCGGGCGAAAAATACGACGCTAACTATCGCGGGCTGAACTCCACGCGCGAGGTAGCCGGCCACCAAGTGCGCGTGCTGGCAAGCGACGACGATTCGGTGCGCCGATTGTGGATCGCCGACTTGGGCGATGCCCGCCTCATCATCTCCGGCGCAGCCCCCGATGAAGAATTCGCCGCCGCCACCGAGGCCTTCATCAAGGCCAAGCCTATAAGCGGAAAGTAACCTCGCTGAGCCCCTCATCGTCTGCTTTCACCGTGATTCCCTCAGTATCACCGGCGGCTTCTTCCAAGGCAGCCGCATCTAGCCCGCTCAGGCGCGTCTTTTCTAGGTAGACGTCCACGCGCTCGCGCTGGGAACGCTGCGGGTAGATGGAAACTTGGACCACTTTGGCATCGGCAAGCAGCAGCACGATGGACTGGGAGAAGTAACTCAGTTCCTCCTCGGTGGCTGAAACCTGAGTGCTGGTATGCGCCGGCCCGAAAAATTCCTCCACCAACGCGCGGGAATCGCCGCCCATGATGGAGCCTGCCGATGCCGATTTGGATACGAAATCAATCCGCTTTCCCGGGTAACCATAAATCTGCATTACTCTTCCCCCTCTTCGGCCTGCTGCTCGTTGTTTTCCGCCTTTTCGAGGGCATCTTCCACGCGCTTGGAGGCGCCATCCAAGTGGGATTCGCACGTGCGAGCAAGTGCCTCGCCGCGCTCCCAGTACTTCAGGGACTCGTCCAAGCCCATTTGGCCGAGCTCTAGAATCTTGACGGTTTCAATGAGCTCATCGCGCGCCTGTTCGTAGCTCAATTCCTCTACGGGAGTAAAGGCATCCTGGCCCGGCTGGCCGGAACCAATGGTTTCATCTGACATCAGCAATTCTCCTACTATTTCTGGCTAATCGGCGGCCTGGGAGGCCATGGATACGGCGGTGATGGAACCATCGCCCACGCGAATGCGCAATTGCGCGCCGGGCGGTGATTGCTCATAGGAGCTAACTACCTCCGGATCGCTGCTATCTTTGGGCAAGACTTGAACAATAGAATACCCACGGGCAAGCGTCGCCGAAGGGCCTAAAGCAGAAACCCGTGCGCGAAGGGACTCCACGTGCCGAGTCTCGCGGTCTAACAACACCCGCAATTCGCGGCGCATACTCGTGCGCATGCGCTCGACTTCTTCACGCCGAGCGCGGATCGGGGTCATCGGATCGGCCAATACCGGCCGGGAACGGATATTATCTAATCCACGGCGCTCGCGTTCTACCCAGCCGCGCAACGCCGCTGCCATGCGGGAACGCGCCTCTGCGATAACCGCCCGTTCCTCTGCCACCGAAGGGACCACGCGCTTGGCGGCGTCCGTGGGTGTAGCCGCGCGTAAGTCTGCGACATTATCCAGCACCGGGCTATCCGGCTCGTGGCCAATCGCGGAGACCACCGGCGTGCTGGCGGCCACGACGGCACGTTGCAGGGCTTCTTCAGAAAAAGGCAAAAGGTCTTCGACAGAACCGCCGCCACGGGCGATGATGATGACATCGATCTCCGCATCGGCGTCGAGCTCCTGCAGGGCCGAAACCACTTCGGGGACGGTATTTGCCCCCTGAACAGCGGTATTGATGACGCGGAATTGCACGGCCGGCCACCGGTCGCGGGCGACCGCCATGACATCGCGCTCGGCGGCAGAACCGCGGCCAGTAATCAGGCCGATCTTCTGCGGGAGATAGGGAAGTGGGCGCTTGCGCGCGGGATCAAAGAGGCCTTCTGCGGCGAGCTGTGCGCGCAGCTTTTCAATGCGCGCCAATAAATCGCCGATGCCCACGTGCCGGATCTCCGTGGTCCACAAGGAAAAGGATCCGCGGCCGGCATAAAACGCGGGCTTGCCGTGCACGATGACGCGGTCGCCATCTTTTAGCGGCGTGGGCAAGTTGTGCAGCATTGAGGACGAGCAGGTCAATTGCACCGACTTTTCCTGCTGCACATCGCGTAGGGTGAGATAAGACAGCTTCCACGTGGGCTTGTAATTGATCTGCGTTAATTGGCCTTCCACCCACAGATATCCAAGGCGCTCGATCCACCCCTTCACCTGGTCATTGACCTGGCCTACAGGCCACGGGGTCTCTGGAGTATTTGCCGGTTGGTTCACGCACCCACCCTTTCCATCTACAGCACCATACGGTGCCTTTTAGTGTAGGTGCTCCGGACAAGCACCGCCCCGCTTGGGTGGCCTAGATGGGCGCTTTTGCTGCTGGATAGCCCTTACTATTGTTTTGCTTTACCTTTCGATACTCTGGGAGGCATGACTGATGGTAAAAATGTTCTCCTCGCGGCACCGCGCGGTTACTGCGCTGGAGTGGACCGCGCCGTCGAGACTGTAGAAAAGGCGCTAGAAAAATACGGCGCACCCATTTATGTGCGCAAGCAAATCGTCCACAACCGTTATGTCGTTGAATCTCTGGCCAAGCGCGGAGTCATCTTCGTTGAAGAGGCATCCGAAGCCCCAGAGGGTGCTCACCTCGTATTCTCTGCCCACGGCATCTCCCCGGCGGTGCGCAATCAGGCGCAAGAGCGCAAGCAATTGACCCTGGATGCCACCTGCCCCTTGGTTACCAAGGTGCACAAGGAGGCCCAGCGCTTCGAGCGCGATGGTTACCACATCCTCCTCGTGGGTCATGAAGGCCACGAAGAGGTAGAGGGCACCGCGGGAGAGGCCCCCGATGTCACACACCTGGTCGATGGCGTCGACGGCGTGGACAAGCTGCCAGATTACTTGCAGGATGAAAAACTCATCTGGCTTTCGCAGACCACGCTCTCGGTGGATGAGACCGTCGTCATCGTTAATAAACTGCGCGAGCGTTTCCCGCACCTGGAAAACCCGCCATCAGATGATATTTGCTACGCCACCCAAAACCGGCAAGAGTCCGTCAAGGCCATCGCGCCGAAGTGCGATCTGATGATCGTGGTGGGGTCAAAAAACTCGTCCAACTCGGTGCGCCTCGTAGAAGTCGCACTCGAGGCAGGCGCGCGCGACTCCCACTTGGTGGACTTCGCCGCAGAAATCGATGAATCGTGGTTAGACGGCGTAGAGACCGTTGGTGTGACCTGTGGCGCCTCCGTGCCGGAACTCTTGGTGCGCGAAGTACTCGAATACTTGGATGATCGCGGCTTTAACGACGTGGAGCAAGTAACCACCTCTACGGAATCCATTACCTTTGCGCTGCCGCGTGATCTGCGTCCCGCGCGCACCTAGCGCTGCAACGCCTAAAACAACGATAACCGTGAGCCTGGTGGCCTCTTAAAGAGTGCCGAGGGCTCACGGTTTAGTTTATTCGTAGAGGTTATCGTCCCAACGCTGCTTCTTGGCAGTGTCTTTTATCGAGGAAGTGGGACCTGTTTCGGGGGCCGGTGGTATCACGTCCCCCGCGCGCCGGTTCGGATCGGGTTGCAAGCGATTTTCGCGTTCCGCCTGTTGCTCGCGACGACGCTCTTCTCGGTCGCGGCCGCGGATGCGGTCCTGCGGCTTCTGCGGAGGTTGCGCCTGTGCATGCGATCTGCGGCGAGAGGCGCGTGGGGATGAGGCCTGCGGGTTTTCGGATCTATTACGCGCCATGAGTTCCGCCACGGAAAGCCGCTCAGCGCGGTTCTGACGATCCCGCTTCATGTCCGCGCGCCGCGAGACTCTTTGCTGATTCACAGCGCGCTGTGCGGCCTTGCGGAAGCGAATCCAGCGCAAAACGCCGATTGCCGTCGCGCCAAGAACCGCGATAAGCAACCACACGAAGTTCTGGACCAGCGGATACACCGAGGTGAGCAGCGACGTTTTAGAAAAACTGGTGCCTTCTGGAGCATTGGACTTGGTGATGAAGATTCCCGCCGTCACCACGGTTACCGCGTACAAAATGGGGATGGACGCGATGGACAGGAATAATCCCCGCTCCTCAACGATGAGCGCTATGAGCAGCGAGCTGATGATGAGGAAGGCAAAGTACATCCAGCCTATAGAGCCGGCAAGAATGGAAATCAATGCGCCGGTGAGCAAAAGTGCCGCCAATAGCCCAAGGCCCTTCAGCAGCGAGATGTTCGGCATGCTCAGGCCTTGCGCGGCGGTTGGCTTTCGTTGTTTGGCTAGTGACACGTCGCAAAATCCTACCGTCTGGCGCGGGCCAATGGCTATATCCACGCAGTAAAACTGCCTAGAATTTATGAAGAATTTGTCCCGCGCGGCCACGTATCAATGGGGGAGGGCTCGCGCGGTGCCCTGTTCGTGCGGCAGGGGATCTCCATTTCGTGCAGCTTGCGGGCGGTCACGCCCACGCGCGAATCCAGCGAGGAGAGCGTGGAATTATAGGCTTCTACTGCCTTTTCGAGGTTTTGACCCACCTTGCCGTAGTGCTCCGAAAGGGTATTGAGCCGCGAATAGAGCTCGCGTCCCAAGCGTTGGACTTCTTTTGCCTTGGTGGAAATAACTTCTTGGTGCCAACCCATAGCTACCGTGCGCAAAAGCGCGAAGAGTGAGCTCGGGGTGGCGATGACGACGTTGCGCTCAAAACCGAACTCGATGAGCTCAGGATCGACCGATAACGCAGCATCGAGGAAGGGATCCGCTGGCACGAAGAGCACCACGAATTCCGGGGTGGGTTGGAAGGCCTCAATATAGTCCTTGTGGGACAACGCCTGGATGTGGCTGCGCAGCTGATGCGCGTGGCGGCGCAGGTAGCCGGCGTGTTCTTCTGGATCCTCGGTTTCTAGCGCATCGAGGTAAGAAGAAAATGGGACCTTGGCATCGACGATGATATGCCTGCCACCGGCCAAGTTGATGAGCATGTCTGGGCGCACGATGCGGCCGTTTAAGGGGGCAGAGACTTGAGAATCGAAGTCTACGTGCCGTCTCATGCCGCCGAGTTCGACGACGCGCTCTAGCTGAATCTCGCCCCACCGCCCGCGCACATTGGGTGAGCGGAGGGCCGTAACGAGCTGATCTGTGCGCTCTGTTAGCCGGGACGAGGTGCGGGTCACCGCCTGCACTTGGCTGGACAGGGAGGCCAAGTGGGCGGTGCGATCTTCTTCCAATTCTTGGAGCTGGAATCCAAGCCTATCCATGGCCTTTTCCAGCGGTTGCAGCTCGGCCTGGCGGCGCTGGGATTCTTGCAGCGCCCGGTGCTCCTCGCTCGGCGCGGAGCGGGAAGCGGAATGAGAGTGGGCCAACCATCCCAGAACGGCGCCCAATAGGAGACCGATAAACAGCAGCAGCACGGGCAAAGTGGATGTCATGGAATCCACTATGACACGTGCTGCCGACACAGCACACTATTTTTTCGAATCTCCGTTCCAAAGATTTTCAAAGGCATCCCGCGCCCGGCGCAGGTTGGAGCGCATGCTCGGTTCGTCATAGTCCTCCGGGGTGGAATCGACGTCGACGGAGGCATCGAGCGTGGTGGAATCGCCATCGGAAGCCGCGTCGGCGCCGGCGATATCGGGGTTGGCGTGTTCTGGGACCTTGCGCCATTGCTCGCGCTTGTACTGCGCTTGCTCTTCGGTATAGCGGCCGATGAGATAGCCCGCGACGGTGGAGTAGTTGAGCTCGGAGGAGTGCTTTTCCCCGGACTGCAGCTTCATCATGTCTTGGACGTAGCGATAAGCCACCGCGATCATGGCGGCGGTCGGCACGGCCAAGAATCCACCAATGAGTCCAAAGAGCGCGGAGCCGACGATGACCGAGACCAAAACAATGACTGGGTGCAGGTTCATGGCCTTAGCCTGCAGCCACGGCGAGAGGACATTGCCTTCAAGCTGCTGGACCAAAAGAACGAGACCCAAGACCAACAGTGCTTGGGTAAAGCCCAAAGACACTAAGGCGATAACCACCGCGAGCGCGCCGGAGACAATGGCGCCGACGAACGGGATGAAGCCGGCGATGAAGGTGATGATTGCCAGGGCCATCGCCAAGGGCACGCCGATAAGCACGAGGCCGAGGCCGATAAAGATGGCATCGATAAGCGAGACCACCGCCTGTGCCCGAATGAATCCGCCCAGGGTATTCCAGGCGCGCGTGAGCAATTCCGTGAGGTGCCAGCCGGCACGTCGCCCGGTGGCATCGCGCAGCCACGGCAGGAATTTGGTGCCGTCCTTGAGGAAGAAGAAGGTGAGCACCAAGACAATGAACACCGTGACGAAAAATGAGGTGGCATTGCCGATGCCCGTAAATACAGACCCGGCGATAACGCCCGCACGCTCCTGCAACCAGCCTGCGGCCTCGTCGATATAGGTGCTCATATCGTCGCTATCGAGGTTCAAGGGTGGGCCCTGGGCCCAAACCTGGAGCTGCTGGATGCCCGAGACCGTTTGTAAGTAGAGCGACTGGGATTGCCGCATGAAGTCCGGTGCCACCGAGGCGATGAGCCCACCGACGGCGGCTGAAGAGAGCAGGATTGTCACAATCGCTGCCAGGCCCGCGGGTAGTCCCTTTGTTCGCATCCAACGCGCCATGGGGTTAAGCACGGTACAGATAATAAGAGCCAAGAGCACTGGAAGGATGCCCTGCCAGAAGCTACCCAGGACCTGATAGACAGCAAAAAGGAAAACGCCGATTATCAGCAGGCGCACGGCCCACAGGGAGGTCGATTTCACCATCTCGCCCGCGATGACGGAGCGATCGACCTGATTGCCCGGGGGATGCGGCGATACGTCGTCCAATTGGTTGGTGTCGAAGTCACCGTCCATCTTATCGCCCGGGCTCGCCTGTGGCTTTTCGGGTGTTGGTTGCTTATCAGAACTCACCCCACCATCTTGCCTCATAACGCGGTAGGTGCGTTAGGATTAGCCCCGTGAGTCTTACACTAGGAATCGTCGGCTTGCCCAATGTGGGCAAGTCCACTTTGTTTAATGCCCTGACCCGTTCCGAAATCTTGGCGGCTAATTACCCATTCGCCACCATCGAGCCCAACGTGGGCTTGGTGGAGCTGCCGGATCCCCGTTTGGACGCCCTCGCCAAGATGTTCAACTCCGAGCGTATCTTGCCGGCGACCGTGTCCTTCGTGGATATTGCCGGCATCGTCGCAGGTGCCTCGCAGGGCGAGGGTATGGGAAACGCCTTCCTAGCCAATATCCGCGAGGCCGACGCTATCTGCCAGGTGGTCCGCGCCTTTTCTGATGACAATGTCATCCACGTCGATGGCCAGGTAGATCCCGGCAATGACATTTCCGTTATTAATACAGAGCTGATTCTGGCGGATCTGCAGACCATCGAGAAGGCCCTGCCGCGCCTAGAAAAGGATGCCCGGAAGAATAAGGACTTGGCGCCTGTTGTGGAGGCCACCAAGAAGGCGCAGGAAATCCTAGAGGATGACCGCACCCTCTTCGCCGCCGCCAAGACCGGCGAGATTGATCTTTCCCTCGTACGCGAGCTGCACCTGATGACGGCTAAGCCCTTCCTCTATGTCTTTAACTCGGACGAGGCTGTGCTTACCGATGCCACCAAGAAGGACGAACTGCGCCAGCTCGTCGCCCCAGCAGATTGCGTCTTCCTCGATGCACAAACCGAGTCCGAGCTCTTGGAGCTGGATGAGGACGAGGCAAGCGAGCTGCTCGAGGCAGTAGGCCAAGAAGAGCCCGGCTTGGCTACCTTGGCCAAGGCTGGTTTCTCCACCTTGGGCCTGCAAACCTACCTCACCGCTGGTGAAAAGGAAGCCCGCGCGTGGACCATTAAGCAAGGCGCTGCCGCACCCCAGGCCGCTGGCGTAATCCACACCGATTTTGAAAAGAAGTTCATCAAGGCAGAAATCGTCTCCTTCGACGATCTTGTTGCTGCTGGCTCAATGGCCGAAGCGCGAGCCAACGGCAAGGTCCGCCAAGAAGGCAAGGACTACATCATGCACGATGGCGACGTGTGTGACTTCAAAATCGGCGGCTAAAACCTAGCTTGTTGCAGGTCGCGGTAGTGAACGTGGCGAGCGCGCGAATGTAGAGTTATCCTATCTGCGTACCCGACAACAATAAGGAGGCCATAATAATGGCTGAGCTAGAAAACAAGACGATCGCAATCATTGCTACGAATGACTTTGAAGACTCCGAGCTGACCTCTCCGCTAGAGGCCGTGCAGAAGGCCGGCGCTACCGTAAAGGTTCTGGCGCCTAAGGCCGGCACCATTACGGGCAAGAACGGTACCGAGATCAACGTTGATGCTACGACCAAGGACTCCGAGGGTGAGACCTTCGACGGCATCATCTTGCCTGGTGGCACCAATAACGCCGACCTCATCCGCCTGGATGAGGCAGCCGTTAGCATCGTGCGCAAGCACATGGGCGAGGACCGCCCCTTGGGCGCTATCTGCCACGGCGGTTGGATTCTAGCCGATGCAGAGGCCCTCAAGGGCCGCACCCTGACGTCCTTCCCGTCCCTGCAGACCGATCTCCGCAACGCAGGTGCTACCTGGGTTGACGAAGAGGTCCACTGCGACCAGGGCTTGGTCTCCTCCCGTACCCCGGACGACCTGCCTGCATTCAACGCTAAGTTGGTCGAAGAGTTTGCAGAGGGTCAGCACTAAACTAGGCAAAAGCCTCAATTACTCCCTACGAGCCAGATGGTGAGAAACCTTCTGGTTCGTAGGGAGATTTTTCGTCTATATGGGCTCCTCGCGTTCGCTAGGGTGGATCAAGGATTTGGTTGAATGTTTAAGGATTCTCGCCGTCTGCTAACCTGTGAACCTAGAAGGGGAGTAGTTCCTACGGCGCTTACTGCGCCGCGATGACTGGTCGACACACTGGCTTAAAGGCCCGGCCACTCAGCATCGAGGCATTCGATGCGAACGAGACCTTCGGACTGATTCTGGTTGCCGAAGGGAGAGTAGTAGACCTTGTCTTCTTTAAGTTCTGAGCAGCGTATTTTAGAGCGCTTTATGATGTTGTCCATCGCCGCGGCGGTGGCGACAATTGTCCTGAAATCCTTGGCGGCGTGGCTGACGGGCTCGGTTGGTTTCTTCTCTGATGCCCTCGAATCCCTCGTGAACCTCGTGGCCGCCATCGCGGGTTATTGCGCCTTGCGTATTGCCGCTAAGCCTGCCGATGATAATCACCACTTTGGCCACGGTAAGGCGGAGTATATTTCCGCGTTGGTAGAAGGGGCGATGATTTTCATTGCGGCAGGAGCCATCATCTACACCGCAGTCCAACGCCTTTTTACTCCCCAGCCCGTTGAAGAAGGCGGTTGGGGCTTAGCGCTGTCGCTATTGTCCTCGATACTTAATTTGGGCGTCGGTTTGGCCCTGATTAAGGCGGGCAAGCGCTACCGGTCTGCGACGCTAAATGCGGATGGGCACCACCTGATTACGGATGTGTGGACCTCCGCCGGCGTTCTCGTCGGCATGGCTGCGGTGTATCTTACGGGCTGGTTGTGGCTTGATGCGCTTGTGGCCTTGGCCATTGGCATCAATATCTTGTGGACGGGATTTAAGATTTTGCGCGATTCCGTCAGCAGCCTGCTTTCTGAGGCCCTTCCGCAAGAAGAACAAGATCAAATTTGGGATCTCTTAGCTGAACTGGAAAAAGAAAAGTCCGTGACTTTCACGGATTGGCGTACGGTAGCCTCCGGCAGGCAAAGAATGGTCTACCTGACCATGGAGGTGCCAGCGGACTGGAGCGTGCTCTACTCACACGAGATTGCCGATGACGTCGAAGTCGCCCTCGACGAGCTTTTCGCCGGATGCAGCGTATTTATCCACGTGGAGCCGGCTGGTGTTGCGCATCGCCGCCCACTTCCATTCCGGCAATAAATAAAGGCCCAAGGCCCAAGGCGCTGTGCCCTGGGCCTTTATTTTCGTTTATTAAGCCTTGACGCTTACTTCCTCGTCGGAGTCTTCCTCCATGATGTGCTTGACGCCATTTTCGGCTTCATCCCAGACCTCTTGGTTCTGGATGCCCGCGCGCTTGGCGACGACCGTCGCGCACAATGCCTGACCCGTGACGTTGAGTGCCGTACGGCCCATGTCAATGATGGGCTCAATGGCCAGCAGCAAGCCAACGCCGGCCAAAGGGAGGCCCAGCGTGGACAGAGTCAGCGTGAGCATGACTGTCGCGCCAGTGGTACCCGCGGTAGCCGCGGAACCAATAACGGAGACGAAAATGATGAGCAGGTATTGCGTGAAGTCTAGGTCCACGCCATAGAATTGCGCGACGAAAATCGCAGCAACAGCAGGGTAGACAGAGGCGCAGCCATCCATCTTCGTAGTAGCGCCGAGTGGCACTGCGAAGGACGCGTACTCGGTGGGAACGCCTAAGGCGCGTTCGCTGAAGCGTTGCGTTGCGGGCATAACACCCATAGAGGAGCGGGTGACAAAGCCCAAGGACGTTACCGGCCAAATGCGCTTGTAGAAGCCCGTGACCGAGATATTGTTGAACTTCAGTACCGCTGGGTAGACCACGGCGAAGACGATTGCCAGGCCCACATACATTGCCAAGACGAATTTGCCCAGGGAGCCAAGTGCGTCCCAGCCGTAGGTAGCAACTGCCTTACCAATGAGCGCTGCGGTACCAATCGGTGCCAGGCGGATAATCCACCACAGGACCTTCTGGATGACCTTGAGGAAGGACTCCGTAAAGTGCAGGAAGGGATCGGCTGCCTTACCGGTCTGTACGGCGGCAATGCCAATGGCCAAGGAGATAACCAGCAGCTGAAGCGCACCGAAGTTCAGCGATATTTCGCCATCGCTGGCAGAGGCGGTAAGGCCAAAGAAGTTTTGTGGCAGGAGCTGCTCAAAGAAGGCAGTCCACGAACCAACGCTTGACGGATCCTCTGCAGCGGATGCATCGACGCTCGTGCCAGCACCGGGCTTCATGACTAATGCCACGACGATGCCCACGATGACGGAGAAGAACGCCGTAATGGCGAACCACACCAACGTAGAAATGGCCAAGGATGCGGCATTGGCAACCTTGCGCAGGTTAGCTACAGAGGTGACCACCGCGGCGAAGATAAGCGGCGGAACCATGACCTTCAATAGCTGGACATAGGCGCCACCGACTCCGCTGAGTAGGTTGGTCAACCACCCTGGATTGTCAGGGTCGGTATCCATCCCAGATGCAATCAGTCCCAGGATGAGGCCGATAATAAGGCCCGCAATGACTTGCGCGCCAAACCCCGTTGCCCAGCTAGGAAGTTTGGAGTGAGAGGAAACTTTTTGTGTCATAGAACGTCCTTTAGAAATAAAATGAACAGGTCTGACTATTTGTTGAGTACGGTTCTGTTCAACTTCAACTAGTTTCACTTTATTCCACGCGTCAAACCGCAAAGAAAAAGGGTCTCGTTTGCAGCAGGAGAATTGCTATGATCGCTTTGTAGATAAAGCGGTTCAGTAACCACTCGTGCTTTCACCTTCAGCTGCGACCTCCATCCCGCCCTTTATCTCCTCCTCCTGCAACGCCGCCCTTCGCGCTCACCGCGAGCATCAGCTCGGTTGGCTCGCCTATCTCCCGTGAGCGCGAAGGGAGGGGTAGGGGAGATGAATGGTCGCCCTCGATTTAATACACTGCCCGTCCGCTCGAATTCGTCTTCCTCACCTTCGCGCTCACCGATAGCGCAGCGCCCCGGTGAAAGCCGCTGCCGGTGAGCGCGAAGGGCGGTTGGGTACTACGCGCAAACTAAGAGAACAGCGCTTAATCAAAGCAGCGGGGTACCGTTAGCTGCCATACTGGAATGATGAAGATTCTGGTAACTGCTTTTGATGCCTTTGGCGGCGAAGAGATTAACCCTACAGAACGTGCGCTGGATAGGCTGCCGGATGAAATCGGCGGCGCGCAGATTATTAAGCACCCTGTGCCAACGGTATTCGGTGAAGCACTGAAACAGGCAATTGCTGCGGCCGAGGAAGAAGATGTGGACGCGGTGGTCTGCCTGGGGCAGGCCGGCGGGCGCGGGCATATCACTCCGGAGCGGGTAGGCATCAACTTGGCGGATGCTTCTATTCCGGATAATGCGGGCAACCAGCCAATCGATGAACCAGTGGTTGAAGGTGGCCCAGTCGCATACTTTTCCACTCTGCCGGTGAAGGCGATGGTCGCAGCGATTCAGGAGGCGGAGATTCCGGCACGGGTCTCGACCACCGCGGGAACGTTTGTGTGCAACCACCTGCTTTATGGCCTGCTGCACCATTTCAAAGATACGCAGGTAAAAGCAGGCTTTATCCACGTGCCGTTTATTAAGGAGCAGAATAAAGAAAACAGCCCGCTGCTGGAGCTCGCGGACGTCGTGCAGGGCGTGGAATGCGCGATCAGCGCAGTTGCGAAAAACGCTTAGGGTCACCTTGCTAGAGAAATTTTCCGCCCAAATATAGATTTAAAGTCATGTCTCGCTTAAGTCCTCTCAACTGGCCGGTGGTGCGCCAGCTGCGTAGCGGCGATCCCTTTGGCAGGGATATCAATACGCAGTCTTCTAAGAGTAAGGAAAAGCACGGGCGCACGGTGGAAGCTGACCGCGTGGTGCAATCCGTGTGCCCATACTGCGCCGTCGGTTGTGCCCAGCGCGTATACGTCAAAGATGACCGGGTCATCCAGATTGAGGGCGATCCAGATTCGCCGATTTCGCGCGGGCGTTTGTGCCCCAAGGGCTCGGCGTCGGAGCAGTTGGTCAACTCCGCAACGCGTTTGACCAAGATTAAATATCGCGCACCGCACTCCACCGAGTGGCAGGAGCTGGATGAAGACACCGCGATGGACATGATCGCGGATCGTTTCTTGGAAGCGCGCCGGAAGGGCTGGCAAGACACCGACGACTCGGGGCGGACGTTGAACCGCACGATGGGTGTCGCTGGCCTTGGTGGCGCGACCTTGGATAACGAGGAAAACTACCTCATCAAGAAGCTTTTTACCGCTGCCGGTGCGGTGCAGCTCGAAAACCAGGCGCGCATATGACACTCCGCCACAGTTCCTAGTTTAGGAACTTCGTTTGGCCGCGGCGGCGCAACCCAACCGCTGCAGGATATGGCGAATGCTGATTGCATCGTCATTGAGGGTTCGAATATGGCCGAGTGCCACCCGGTGGGATTCCAGTGGGTCGTAGAAGCTAAAAAGCGTGGTGCCCGCATTATTCACGTGGATCCGCGGTATACGCGTACCTCTGCGTTCTCCAACCGTCACATTGGTATTCGCGGCGGTACCGACGTGGTGCTGTTGGGTGCGGTCATTAATTACATGCTCCAGAATGAACTGTACTTCCGCGATTATGTCGTGGCATATACCAATGCGCCGATGATCATCTCGGAGGACTACCAGGACACCGAGGAATTGGACGGACTGTTTTCTGGCTATGACCCGGAAACCGGCACGTACGTGACCGATTCGTGGCAGTACGTGCAAAAGCCGGAAGGTTCTTCCTGGAATGTGGAGCGAGATGACACCCTGGAGCACCCGAATTCGGTCTTCCAGATTCTCAAGCGCCACTATGCGCGCTATACCCCTGAGCTGGTAGAAGAAACCTGCGGCATCGCGCAGGAAGACTTCTACTACCTGGCGGATTCCATTGCGCAGAATTCGGATCCGGAACACACCACGTGTTTCGCTTATGCCTTGGGCTTCACCCAGCACACCTTGGGCGCGCAGTTCATCCGTACCGCTGCCATTTTGCAGCTCTTGATGGGCAATGTGGGCCGTCCGGGCTCCGGAATCATGGCCCTGCGCGGGCATGCCTCCATTCAGGGATCCACGGACATCCCGACGCTCTTCCACTCCCTGCCCGGCTACCTGCCCATGCCGAGCGTGGAAAAGCAGACGTGGCCGGAATTCGTGGATGAGATCCGGGATGAGTCCCAAAAGGGCTTCTGGCAGATCGGCGAAAATTACGCCGTGTCCTTGATGAAGTCCTACTGGGGAGACGCGGCGACCAAGGAAAATAACTGGGGCTATGACCTCATGCCGCGCATTTCCGGCGCGCATTCCACCTACGAAACCCTGCAGGCCATGCTTAATGGGCAGGTAGATGGCTACTTCGTCTTTGGCCAGAATCCGGCGGTGGCGCAGTCCAATGGTGGCATGCAACGTCGCGGTTTGGCATCGCTGAAGTGGCTAGTGGTGCGCGATTTCCAGGAAATCGAAACCGCATCGTTCTGGAAGGATGCACCGGAGATTAAAAACGGCGAGTTGAAGACCGAAGACATCGAAACCGAGGTCTTCCTAATGCCCGCAGCCACCCACGTGGAAAAGGCCGGTACCTTTACCCAGACCCAACGCATGCTGCAGTGGCGCTTCCAAGCGGCGCCGCCGCCAGGCGATGCCAAGAGCGAGCTGTGGTTCTTCTACCAGCTGGGCAAGAAGCTGAAGGAACGCCTGCGCGATTCCACTGATCCGCGCGATCTCCCGCTTCAGAAGGTGACGTGGGATTATGCGGAAGATGAGGAAGGTGAGCCGAACTCTGAGGACGTCCTCAAAGAGATCAACGGCTACTACCTGGATGGGCCTAAGAAGGGTGAGCTTTTGCCCACCTTCGTGGAGATGAAGAATGACGGCACGACCTCCGGCGGCTGCTGGATCTACACCGGCGTGTACAAGGACGGCGTTAACCAGTCCGCGCGCAAGGTCCCGGGTTCGGAGCAGAACGAGGTCGCGCCCGAGTGGGGCTGGGTATGGCCTGCTAACCGCCGCATTTTGTACAACCGTGCATCGGCCAAGCCGGATGGCACCCCGTGGTCCGAGCGCAAGAAGTACGTGTGGTGGGACGAGGCCCAGGGCAAGTGGGTAGGCGATGACGTCCCTGACTTCCCGGTGACGAAGTCGCCCGAGTACAAGGCTCCCGCCGATGCCGTCGGTCCGGACGCCCTTGATGGCACGGACGCCTTCATCATGCAGGCGGACGGTCGCGGGTGGCTCTTTGCGCCTTCCGGGCTTTCCGATGGCCCTTTGCCCACCCACTACGAGCCGCAGGAGTCTCCGGTGACCAACGTGCTGTATAAGCAGCAGCAATCGCCGACGCGCTTGACCATCAAGCGCCCGGATAACTTGCAGCGTCCAGAACCGGGCATGCCCGGTGCGGAGGTTTTTCCGTTCGTATTTTCTACCTACCGCCTTACGGAGATGTACACCTCGGGTGCGATGTCGCGCCGCCTGCCTTATCTGGCGGAGCTGCAGCCGAGCCTATTCTGCGAGGTGGATAAGGACTTGGCCGCAAAGCGCGGCTTGGAAAATGGCGAGTGGGCGACGATTATCTCGCCGCGCGGCGTGATTGAGGCGCAGGTCTTGGTCACCGATCGCATGCAGATGCTGAAGATTAATGGGGAAGAATTCCACCAGATTGGCCTGCCCTTCCACTACGGCGAGTCCGAGACCACCGCTGTGGTCGGTGACGGTGCCAACGATCTCTTGGGCCTTACGCTCGAACCGAATGTGTTCATTCAGAACTCAAAGATCGGTGCCTGCGATATCCAGCCGGGCCGCCGGCCAAGGGGAGAAGGCCGCTTGAAGCTGCTCAAGCAGTATCAGGAGCGGGCGCAGCTGAGCGTTGATTCCGGCAATGATTTGTTGTCGATTCCTGACTCGTTTACTTATAACCCCGAGCCCGAAAAGCACAGTCAATCTGGCGCGGATAGTAGTGATGATGAGACGGCAAGCGATGGCGAAGAAGGTAAGTAAATGACTAATCTACTGACCGAGGACGCGGGCCGGCACGGCGATGATTCCTACCGCCGCATGGCCTTTTTCACCGATACGTCCGTGTGCATCGGCTGCAAGGCCTGCGAGGTGGCGTGCAAGGAATGGAACCGCAACCCGGTAGAGGGATATGACGTCACCGGTAATTCCTATGACAACACCGGCGCTTTGGGCGCTAATACGTGGCGCCACGTGGCCTTTGTGGAACAAAACAATGACCGCATCGAAAAGGCACGCGAAGAGGGAAAACAGCTTATTTCCCTTGGCATGCCCACCATCGGCGGAAAGCCGGATGAGGTCGATACCACTCCGCCGGATACGGATACGTTCCGGTGGTTGATGTCCTCGGACGTCTGCAAGCACTGCACGCATGCAGGGTGTTTGGACGTCTGCCCAACGGGTGCTCTCTTCCGCACCGAGTTTGGCACCGTGGTCGTCCAAGATGATGTGTGCAATGGCTGCGGAACCTGCGTGGCGGGATGCCCCTTCGGCGTCATCGAACGCCGCGATGACGGCGGGGTGTCGTTGAAATACGATAAGACCGCGACGGTGGATTATCAGGATAATTCGCACGCCGGCATCAACGTGCTCAACAAGCTCAAGCAGCGCAAGCCCCAAGGCACAGACCATACGCCTGGCGAGGCAATGCCGATTAAGAATGTGGGCGTCGCCCAGAAGTGCACCATGTGCTATGACCGCCTGAAACAGGGCGAGCAGCCGGCCTGTTCCAAGACGTGTCCGACGGATTCCATCCAGTTCGGTACCTATGAGGACATGCTGGCCGCAGCGAAGGATCGCGTGCGCGTCCTGCACGAACAGGGCATAACGGAGGCGCGGCTCTATGGCGCCAATGACAATGATGGCGTGGGCGGAACCGGCTCTATCTTCTTATTGCTGGATTCGCCAGAGGTCTATGGCCTGCCGCCGGACCCGCGCGTGCCCACTGCGGATTTGCCGAACATGTATAAAACCGCGGCCAAGGCCATCGGTGGGATGGCACTCGCCGTGGCGGGTTCCTTTTTGATTGGAGGGCGCAAATGAGCGGTTTTGATGAGTACCGGCCACCGCAACCGGAGCGGCCGAATCGCTACCGTAATTTCGACGGGCCAAAGCGCAAGAAGAAGCGCAAGCGCCCGGGCGCGGGTGCGCAGGATGGCTCCAAAGAGGAGCGGATGGCAGAAGACTTTGAGTTTTCTTCCTACTACGGCAGGCCCGTGGTTAAGGCCCCGCCGTGGGAGTGGCCCATCGGTGGATATTTCTTATTGGGCGGTATAGCCGGCGGATCGGGCCTTTTGGCTACCGGTGCACAGGCCGCAGGCAACGCACCTTTGCGCCGGACCACGCGGGTAGCGGCCTTTGGCGCGGCGGCCGCAGGATCGGTCTTTTTGATTTTGGACCTGGGCCGGCCGGAGCGCGCGTTGAATATGTTCCGCGTCTTCAAGGTGACCTCGCCGATGTCGCTCGGATCGTGGCTGCTCGCGGGCTTTTCCACCGCGGCGGCCATTCCGGCCGCGGTAGAGGTGGATAACGCGACCAAGCGGAGATTTCCGCTGCCGAAGTGGCTGCGCGCGAGCCTGAGCAAGGCCGCGACTCCGGCCGGAGTGATAACCGGTGTGCTCGGTGGCCCACTGGCCGGATATACGGCGGTATTGCTGTCTAATACGTCCAACCCAGTGTGGAATGACATGAAGCGGCACTTGCCCTATGTCTTTGTGTCCTCGGCTTCGGCAGCAGCCTCTGGCCTGGCCATGGTGACCACTCCGGTAAAGCACGCCGGTCCCGCCCGTGCCTTAGGAATGGCAGCTGCGGCCAGCGATATCGCGGCGACGAAGGTGCTTGAAAGCAATATGGAGCCGGAGCCGCGCGAGGAATTGCATCACGGAACGCCGGGAAAGCTCATGCGCGCCTCGGAATACTTGATTGCCGCTGGCGGGGTGGGCAGTGCGGTGGCGGCGGCGACGAAGTCCCGCGCCGTGTCTGTGGCCGTGGGCCTATCATTGCTTGCCGGATCCGCGTGCACGCGCTTTGGCGTGCTCAACGCGGGCCTTGAAGCGGTCAAGAACCCGGCCACCACGATGGGCCCGCAAAAGCGCCGCGCGGAGCGGCGCCGGCGCGAGCAGGGTCTTGCCACCGACGTGCTCAGCGCAGGCTAGCGAGGGCTGGCCAGGCTTAGTCGAGGTTGGCAAAGGAATCGGCGAGCTCTTCGCCGATCTCCTGCATGCGCGATTGCTCCGCCTCTAAGGACTCGGAATCGCGGTGGAGATAGTAGTTGACCGCCGCGTCATGGACCGTGGTCACGCAGGTGGTCGAGATGGCATCCTCGACCTCCCAGGCCGAGCAATAAAAATGCCGGTCCGCTGCGGTGAAATCGAATGGTTTGTACTCATTTCCCGCGCGGCCTTGGGCGGCATTTTGCTTATCGATGTCCTCATTGACCAGTTCCAAGTAGCGCTCTGCCGCCGCATCTGGGTCATCAGGGCATACGACCTCGTTATCGGACTCGTATTTCGTGCCCAGTACGCTAACCTTCTCCGGCGAGTCGCCGCCGTAGAGCACGGAGAAGGAGTCATCCTCATCGCTGGTGGAATCGGGATCCTGGTTAGCGCCGATGAGGGTGTCGGGAAGGGAAGTGCGCAGCTCCGATAATTCGATGGGTGAGCAGCCGCGGTTGGTGCTCCCGTCGGCACAGGCGACAAGGCCCGCGCCGAGGGCGAGGGTGGCAAGGGGCAGGCTAAAAAGGCGGTGGCTCATCTTAGGAAATGGTGATGTAGGAATCGTCAGAAAGCGATGTCGTGCGGCCGATGACGGGGTAGCCCGGGACTTCGCCGATGATGAGGAGGCCGCCGGAAGTTTGGGCATCGGCAAGCAGCACTAGCTCTTCCTCCGTAAGGGAGGAGGGCTGCAGGTGCGGGCGCACCCAATCCAGATTGCGGCGCGAGCCGCCCGGGATAAAGCCTTCCGCGAGGGCATCGGTGGCACCGTCCACGGTGGGGACCGCGGAAAAGTCCAGCTCAGCCGATACGCCGGAGGCGCGGCACATCTTGTACAGGTGGCCGAGCAGCCCGAAGCCGGTGACATCGGTGGCCGCGCGCGCACCGGCGGCGACCGCATCCTGGGCGGCCTGGCGGTTGAGCGCGGTCATGGAATCGATGGCTGCTTGGGATACCTCGCCGGTGGCCTTGTGCTTATTATTCAAAATGCCCACGCCGATGGGCTTGGTCAGCGTAATGGGCAGGCCGGCCTCCGCGGCATCGTTGCGCATGAGTTTTTCGGGATCGCCGATGCCCGTCGCCGCCATGCCGTACAGCGGCTCTGGGGCGGTAATGGAGTGACCGCCGGTAATGGAAATGCCCGCCTCGGTGGCTTTATCCATGCCGCCGCGCAGCACCTCGCGCAGGACGTCCAACCCAAGCTTTTCATTGGGCCAGCCCACGAGGTTGATGGCGGTAATGGGGGTGCCACCCATAGCGTAGACATCGGATAGCGCATTGGCTGCGGCGATCTGGCCCCAGGTATAGGGATCATTGACCATGGGGGTGAAAAAGTCCGCGGTGGAAATCACGGCGAGGCCGTTGTCGATCTTGACTGCTGCAGCATCATCGCCATCGTCGAGGCCGACCAGGACATTGGGATCGGCCTTGCCGATGAGCCCTTCTACCGCTGATTCCAATTCCCCGGCGGGAATCTTGCAGGCGCAGCCGCCACCGGCGGCGAAAGAGGTTAAATTAATCTGCTCGGTCATGCTGGTCATTTTACCCGCCGGAAAGTGGTGGGGCGGCGGCGGTGGGGTGCGCGCGGGATCTGTAAAGTAGCCAGGCGGAGGCGTACGTGTCCTGGTGGGCGCCCCGGTCTTCAAAACCGGTGAGGCCGAGCATCTCGGTCTGGCAGGTTCGATTCCTGTCCGTCTCCGCCATACGCGCGCAAGGAGGAAAACGAGTGCCGAGCCATAACGCTGGTCGCCCCGCGAATAATGCCCGTGATCCCCGCCGGAATTTACCCCGCATGGATGAGCTTTTGCGGCTCCCCGCGGTAGAAAGCGCGCGGGAGATAATCGCCGAACACGCCATCCGCGCCACGATTCAAGGCGTGCTCTCCGCCGCCCGCCGCGGGGACGTGCCCGTTGCCAGCGTGGAAAAAGAAATAGCACTAAGGCTGGCAGAACACAGCACCCATTCCTTGCAGCCGGTCATCAATGCTACCGGTGTCATTATCCATACAAACTTGGGCCGCGCCCCACTGCCAGAGGCCGCGATCGCCGCGCTGCAGGACGCAGCCGGATATACCGACGTGGAAATGGACTTAGACACCGGGCGGCGCTCGTCCCGGCGTGGTGCCGGTGCCACCCAGGCCCTTTTGGCGGCCTGCCCCGGCGCGGAGGATGCGCTGGTGGTCAATAACGGTGCGGCGGCCCTATTGCTGGCCACGGCCGCGTTGGCCCCGGGCAAGGAGATCATCATCTCGCGCGGCGAGCTCATTGAAATCGGCGCGGGGTTCCGCCTACCCGAGCTGATTGAATCCACCGCGACGCGCCTGCGGGAGGTAGGCGCGACCAACCGGACGCACCTCCATGATTATGAAGGCGCGCTGGGGGAGGAGACCGGCGCGATTTTGAAGGTGCACCCGTCCAATTTTCGGATTGAGGGGTTTAGCTCCTCGGTGGGTGTGGGCGAGTTGGCGCAGCTGGCGAAGAAACAAGACACGAACCTTATTGTGGATCTCGGCTCAGGCTTGCTCACCCATGATCCGGTCCTGCCAGACGAGCCCGATATTCACGCGCAGCTCAAGGCCGGGGCGGATATTGTCATCGCCTCGGGCGATAAGCTGTTGGGCGGGCCGCAGGCCGGGATCCTGTTGGGCACTAAGGGCGCGATTGCGGCGGTGAAGAAGCACCCGTTGGCGCGGGCGGTGCGCATCGATAAGCTGCGGCTCAATGCCTTGGAAGCAGCGATCACAACGCCTGCCAATGCGGTGCAGCAGGCGCTCCACCTTGACCCGGCGTGCCACCGCGCGCGCACCGAGGCCATCGCCGCGGCGGTGGGCGGCGAGGTTGTTGACCACGCAGGCCGCGTCGGCGGGGGAGGCGCCCCCGAATACCCGCTGCCTGGCGTTGCGGTATCCCTGCCGGAGGAACTGGCGCCAAAGCTGCGCCAGCACACCCCGCCGGTGATGGCGCGCCAGCACCAGGGCCGCTGCCTCATCGACGTGCGCTGCGTGCCCGAGACCCAGGATGAGGTGCTCATCGCGGCCATCCGGGCGGTGATGTAGGTGTACGTTATCGCGACCGCCGGACATGTCGATCACGGCAAATCCAGCCTGGTGCGCGCCTTAACGGATATGGATCCGGATAGGTGGGCCGAGGAAAAGCGCCGCGGGCTGACCATTGATCTGGGCTTTGTGTGGACGGCGCTGCCCTCTGGTGCGGACGTGGCGTTTGTCGATGTCCCCGGCCACGAAAAGTTCTTTGGCAATATGCTCGCCGGTGTGGGCCCGGCCTCCGTGGTGCTCTTCGTGGTTGCCGCGGACGAGGGCTGGCAGGCCCAATCCACCGACCACCGCGATGCGCTGCACGCGCTGGGTATCGAGCACGGGATTATCGCCCTGACCCGCAGCGACCGCGCCGATGAAAAGCGCCGCGCGGAGGTCACTGCCCAGGTGCGCACGCAGTTTTCTGCCACGCCGCTTGCCGATGCCCCCATTATCCCTGTCTCCTCCCACACCGGCTATGGCCTGGCGGAACTGGGCGCGGCGCTCGATGACTTGGTGGCCCGCGTGCCCGCACCCGACACAGACGCCCCGGTGCGCCTGTGGATCGACCGCGCCTTTAGCGTCAAGGGCGCGGGAACCGTGGTGACCGGGACGCTGAGTGCTGGCACGCTGCGCACCGGCGATACCTTGGTGCTTTCCACCGCGGCAGGGGACAAGCGCGTGGAGATCCGCGGCTTGCACAGCGAAAATACCGCGCAGGAATCCTTGGGCCCCGTAACACGTGCCGCAGTTAACCTGCGCGGGGTTGATGCCGCCGATATCCACCGCGGTGACCTGCTGCTTAGCCCAGGTGCGTGGCGCGCTATCGATACCGTAGACGTCCACCGCACCTTTGGCACCGCACTTGATGAACTGCCCGATAACCTCGTGGTCCACTGCGGTACCGCCGGAGTAGAAGCGCACCTGCGGCCGCTATCAGCGGATTTTGCCCGCCTGCGCCTATCGCGCGCTATGCCGCTGGTCATCCTGGATCGCCTTGTCGTCCGCAGCCCCGGTGGCCGCCATGTCAGCGCCGGCGTGGAGGTCATCGACGTGCGCCCGCCGGAGCTATATCGCCGCGGTGCCGCCCGCAAGCGTGCCGAGGCATTGGCGGAGCACACCTCTTTCCGCAATCCTTCCTCCTACCTGCAGCGTGTGGGCTATGCCCGGCGCGCGGACCTGGAACTCGATGGTTATGACACCGATGCCACGCCGTCGGGCATCATTAACTTTCAACAGTGGTGGATTGCCGCCCGCCAGGTAACGCGCTGGAAAGAAGCGCTGACTACCGCGCTGCAGGAGCACGCCGCGGCCAATCCGCTCGCACCGGGCATGCCGCGCAAGGCGGCACTCGATGCCTTGGGACTTAAGGAAGAGGGGCTGCTGCGCCTAGCGGTGGCCGCTGCCCACGCGGAAGAATCCGAAGGCCTTATCCGCCTGCCGGGCCACACCGTGGATCTTGGCGCCGCCGAGTCCGCCGTGGCCGAATTAGAGCGCATGTTAGAAAAGGAGCCCTTCGCCGCACCGGAGGTGCACGAGCTTAAAGAGCTGGGGCTGAGCGAGAAAGAACTGGCCGCAGCCGAGCGCGCCGGGCGCCTATTACGCCTGAAAGACGGGATCATCCTCTTACCGGACGCGCCGGGCAAGGCGCGGGAGCGCCTCTCACAACTCGAGCAGCCCTTCACCCTGTCCGCCGCCCGCCAAGCGCTAGGGACCACCCGCCGGGTGGCCATCCCGCTGCTGGAATACCTCGATGCCCACGGCATTACCCGCCGCGGCGAAGGCGGCAAGCGCACACTGCGCTAAGCAAACGTGTCCGATCTATTTGCGGTGATTTCCGCCGCGCGGGCGGGACTGCTCGCGCGCCACGCGCCGGGCACGCACGCGGGCGGATTCGGAAGAAAAACGGCCCGGTTCCTCCGCGACGGGAAGTGCGCGCCAGCTCAGGTTTTGTGAGCCCGGCATGGATGAGACCAAGTCGGCCAAGCCACTGCTAGCGGGTGGTGCTGCGGCCTCATCGTTGTCGCGAGCACGAGGCGCCGGCGGGGTGGGAGATGCCTTTTCTTCTTTGTCTATGCCTACCGTGGCGCCGTCCTCTGGGGCAGCACTGTCCTCTGCGGCAGCGCCGTTCTCCGAGGTAGCGCTGGGCGTCGCGGGCGGGGCTTCTGCAGAACCTGTGGTTGCCGTGGCCGCGTCGGTATTGGGACTGACCGGGCGCCGCGTGCCTGTGGGAAGATCGCCGGCGATGTCAGCGGACTCCAGCGCGAACTCCCACTCCTCGGGCGGAGCTGGGGTGGCCCGGTGGGACGTAGTGGCACCAGGAAGCGCGGTGCGGCCAGACGGCACCCGCAGGGGTGGCACCGCCGGGGAGAATAATTCGCTATCTGGGGAATCCGCTGCGGGGATATCGACCGCGATCATCCCACCGGCGCTATACGCACGGGCGGCCATCGTGGTACCGGCTTCTTGCGCCGCCGCATACGCGGTGCGCAGGCCAGGCAACTGGCTCAACGCGCCGCACGGGCCGAGCACAGTATCGCCGCAGGCGGCCACGACGGCATCATCGATGACTTTGAGTGTGACAAAGAACTGCTGCGTTTCAAAGTGAGATAGCTGCGACTCGGTCAGGTCGCCCGCCGCAGTATCAACGACTGCACCGTGGCCGCCGGCGAGCAACGCCGATTCGGCCGGCTGGTCATTGACCGGCACCATCCACGGCCACAGCCCGAGGGAGACGGCAACCTCGAGTTCGCCCTCAACAATGCCGACCGTGGCTACTGTCTGCGGGGTGGCTTGCGATGCCTTCAACCGGTGCAGGTCCGGGTATTCGGCTGCCTCTACCTCATCGAGAAACCCGATGAAGCCAAACTCCGAACGCACCCGCCAGCCGTTGGAGTAGGTATCGGGCTCTAGAGAGACATCGATAAGCGCGGGCTGACTACCCATACCAGGGATGCTGAGCACCGTGCCGGAGATAACATGTTCCAATATAGCGACGTGTTCAACACCGAAGTAGCTGGTAGCAAGCGGGTAAGGCACCATAGGAAGACAGTAACTCCAAAGCTTCAAAGCGGGGCGTAACGTACGGGTTTCATTTTACGCATGTGGGGGTAAAACATTGCTTAGCCGGTGGTTTTCGGCATTGTTCGTTAACGTGTTAATAATTCCCACAAGTTGAATAGTGAATAATGAAATAGGAGTAGGGCTTTGTCATCTAATTCATCGTCCCGGCCCGATAACGGAACCACCAGTGGGCTGGAGAACGTTAATAATACGGAAGAAAGTCAAAAGCGCGTGCGCGGCGCACAACGCATACTGCACGACATCATCTACCCGCACAATATTCACCCTGCCTTGGTTCCTGGCGTGTCCATTGAGGACCAGAAGGTTAAATACAGCGTGGATAAGACCATCCTGGGCGTCGTCGGTGGACTCGTTATCGCCTTCGTAATATGGGGCGTGCTCGCTCCCGAACAGGTTTTTAATACCTCCTCCATCGCCCTGGACTGGGTCATGCGCAACCTAGGCTGGATCTTTACTGCACTGGCCACCTGCCTGATGTTCCTGCTGTTGATCCTCGCCTTTTCCAAATACGGAAAAATCCCACTCGGCGTGGATGGTGAAAAGCCGGAGTTTTCCACGATTAGCTGGGCCGCCATGCTCTTTGGTGCGGGCATCGGCATCGGGCTTATCTTCTTCGGACCCTACGAACCGCTCACTCATTATCTCTCACCGCGCCCAGGCGCCTATGAAGCCGCCAGCGATGAAGCGGTGCTCGGCGCGCTCGCCCAATCGGCCATGCACTGGGGCCTTAACGCGTGGGCCATCTACGCCATCGTCGGGCTGTGCGTGGCCTATGTGTCCTTCCGCCGCGGTCGCGTACCCCTCATGAGCTCCATCTTGATGCCGCTTTTTGGCAACCGCTCCACCGATTCCGCACCGGCGCGCATTATCGATGGCCTGGCGATCATCGCCACGCTCTTTGGCACTGCGGCGACTTTGGGAATTGGCGCGCTACAGATCGGCCGCGGAGTGGAAATCGTCAGCGGTTGGTCTACCACTGGCAATACCGCAGCCTTGGTCATCATTGTCGTGCTGTCCATCGGCACCATCTTTTCCGCCGTGTCTGGTGTAGCTAAGGGCGTGCGGTGGCTATCCAATATCAACCTGGCATTGGCGCTGGGTATCGCGATCTTCTTCTTCGTCATCGGACCGACTGCTCTCCTGGCCAATATGATGCCCGCGGTCATTATTGAGTACCTCGACAACACTCCCGAAATGTTGTCCGCCAACATGGGAGAGGGCGAAGATATGGTCTCCTTCCTGTCCTCATGGACCACGTTCTACTGGGCGTGGTGGGTATCGTGGTCGCCGTTCGTTGGCGTATTCGTGGCCAAGATTTCCCGCGGGCGCACCATCCGCCAATTCGTCCTTGGCGTGCTGTTTATTCCTTCCGCTATCATCATCGCAGCATTCACCATCTTGGGCGGCACCACCATTTGGCTGCAGCGCCGCGATGGCGATATCGCTCCCGATGGGACCATTGATTCCATGCCGGCGGCCGAAGACATCTTCTTCAACGTCTTGGACCATTTCCCCGGATCCAATTGGATGGCCCCGCTGGTCATCGTCATGCTAGTGGTATTTTTCATCACCACCGCGGACTCGGCCTCGCTGGTCAATTCCCAGCTCACCCAGCGCGGCAACCCGCAGCCGAAACCCACTGTCACTGTCTTTTGGGTGCTCTGTATGGCGGGCATCGCCGTGGTCATTCTCATGTCCGGCGGCAAAAACGCGCTGCAAGGCCTGCAAAACCTCATCACCATTACGGCGCTTCCTTTTGCCGTCATCATCGTGCTGATGTGCATTGCCCTCATTAGAGAACTGCGCCATGATCCGGCCTCGATCCGCCACTATTACGAGCACCAGGCCGTCTCCAATGCTGTCATCCACGGCGTGCGTGATTACGGCGATAATTTTGCCCTGTCTATCGAGCCCACAACGGGAGATTCCGATTACGCCACCGGCGGCGAGTTTGATTCCACCGCCGCAGAGGTCACGGAGTGGTACGCGCGCACTGATGAGGAAGGATATGCCATTGGTTATGACTACGAAGCTGGCCGCTACGTGGAAGATGATCCTTCGGTGGCCGATGGCGAGTTCGTATCCGGCTCCGGCGAAGACGATGCACAGACCCCGCCTTCCCATTAAGGCTTGATAATTATTGTCAGGTACAGTCACAGACTATGACCTTGTCCACGTTCGCCTTCGCCTTTGGACTGGTCCTGCTCTCGGGCCTGTCCACCTCCATCGGCGGGGCATTGGCGGTGGGAAAGCGCCAGCCAGGGCCCGCGTTTATGGCCGCGGCCCTGGGGCTTTCGGCGGGTGTGATGCTCTATGTCTCCTTCATGGAAATCCTGCCGGAGGGCATAGCGCAACTTAGCGATGCCCTCGGCGGCGAAAAACCCGGCACCTGGGCCGCGGTAGGAGCCTTCTTCGCTGGCGTTGCGGTCATCGCGATTATTGACCGGATAGTGCCAGAAGAGATCAACCCGCACGAACCGGGCACGACGGAAGAAGATGCCCGGCGCGGCAGGTTGATGAAGACGGGCGTATTTACCGCGGTAGCGCTGGGCTTGCACAATTTCCCGGAGGGCTTTGCCACCTTCTTAGCCGGCCTGGAATCTAAGGAGATTGCTGTTCCGGTGGCAGTGGCGATTGCCATCCATAATATCCCGGAAGGCATCGCCGTCGCGGTGCCGCTGCGGGAGGCGACCGGCTCGCGCAAGAAGGCCTTTTGGTGGGCTACGCTTTCCGGGCTGGCTGAACCGCTGGGCGCACTCATCGGCTTTGGTCTGCTCTTACCGGTATTGGGGCCGGCCACCATGGGCATTAGCTTTGCCGCCGTAGCCGGCATCATGGTGTTTATCTCCCTGGATGAGCTGCTTCCCACCGCGGAAGAAACTGGTGAACACCACTACGCCATCTACGGCCTTATCGCCGGTATGGCCATTATGGCGGTATCGCTCATGCTGTTTATGTAAATTAGTGCTGCGCTGCCGAGGTGGCAGACGGTGAGCCGGTCGAGGCTTTGACGGCCATGACGATGCTGGCGATGACAAGTCCGAGGATGAGCCCGCACACCATGGACAGGCCGGTGTCGGCCAGCCAGCTCAGCGCGCCATTGTGGATATGTTCAGTGGCAGCCTCGATAAACCCGTGCGGCTGGTCTACTCCGAATTCGTGGAGTCCCGAGGTGACGATATGTCCGCCTACCCACAACATGGCGGCTGTACCGATGATGCCGATGATGTCCAACACGATGGGCATGCCCTTGACCAAGGTATTGCCTAGCAGGGAATTGCCATCGCGGCGCCGGGTTAAGGCCAGGCCAATGTCATCCATCTTGACCAGCAATCCCACGGCGCCATAGACGCCCAAGGTCAAGATGATACCGACGGCGATAAGCGCACCGAGGCGCAGCCAGAAGGGTTGATCGATGACCTCATTTAAGGAAATCACCATGATCTCAGCAGACAGGATAAGGTCGGTGGTGATGGCGGATTTCACCAGGCTATCTTCGGCCTCTGGGCCCTTGTTCTGGACGGTATCGGTGGCCTCGCTAGGGGAGGAGTGGAAGAAGGAGAGGATCTTTTCCGCGCCTTCGAAGCATAAATAGGTACCGCCGCACATCAAGATGGGCGTGAGCGCCCACGGCGCAATCCAAGACAGGATCATCGCAATCGGCAAAATGATGACGAGCTTGTTGATGAGCGAACCCTTGGTGATACGCCAGATCATCGGCAGCTCGCGCTGCGGTTTTATGCCCTCGACGTATTGTGGGGTCACTGCGGCATCATCGACGACGACGCCGAGAGACTTCATAGATGTCTTGCCGCCTAAGGCGGCCACATCGTCGACGCTGGAGGCGGCGGCGCGGGCTATTAAAGCGACATCGTCAAGCAGGGCAAAAAGGCCACCGGCCATGGCTTATCCTTCGGGGGCTAAAGTTACGTTTTCTGACCAAGACAAGTCTATGCCGTGGTGGGCAAGCCAGGCCATTGCATCGTCGCCGTGGCGGGTAATTCCCTCGACCGCGTTTAGAGTGGTGTCGATGGCGAGTTCGGCGTCCTCGGCGGAAATGAGGCCAGCGGACGTCGCTGCGGAGAGCTCGTCGATGTCGAGGACAGTAATGGGTTCGCCGGTGGTGGTGACCAAGTCGACGTAGAGATCGCGGGTGGTCCACTCATTGCCTTGGCGCTGGATTTCGGCGACGTCGATATAAAAGTCCTGCTTAACCTCGACGCCGGGGCGGAAGTGGAAGATATTCGCGCGCAGGTTAAGGCTTGGCAGCAGCCACGATTCGAGGTAGCCAAAACGCGGGTGATCGGCACCGCGTGCCATATACAGGCCAAACTCGGTTTCGGTGTAGGTATCGACTTGGCGCAGGTAGCCCTTGGGATCGGTATTGGTGAAGGCCGCAGTATTAAAGGTCTCCCGCTTGACTGGGTGGAGATCAACGGCCATTACTTCACCTCTAGGAAGGCGGCGGTGGGGACGAAATCGCAGCGTGCCTCGGTGGTATTAACGGAACCGGAGAGCAGCGCGATGACTAGGCCCTTGCCTGTGTGGGCCGTGCCAGAAAGCGTTGTGGGCCCATCCTGGTTGATGCCGTTATTGTGCAGCGGGGTAATGCCGCTTTGCAGGGTATTGATATTAAACCACTGCACGTTCATGCCTCCTTGGTCCGGTGCTGCCGGTGGGGTGCCCAAGGCGGTAAAGAGGAAGACGGTTTCGCCCTCGCCGGCGCCGGGGGCGGGAATTTCCGTAGGGCCAGGTACCGCGATGCCAGAGCCGGTGGCGGCGTTGGTGCCGCCGATGCAGTGCGCGGAGACGGTGGGCCAATAAAACTGCCGGAAGTACGGGTTATCCCCCTGCGGCATGGGGACACCGCCACCACCTTCGCCGGTGCCGGCGAAGAAGTCCAAGGCGGACAAGATCGTATTGCGGGCGTCTTCGGGGATCCACGGCTGCGCAGCAAAGGCGCGCACGCGGTCCTGGGTTTCAGGGGTAGGGCGGCCGAGCTCATCCAAGGGGCTGGCGGGCATGTGCTGCTGTGCCAGTGAGGAAAGATCTGGGGCGAAGGCCTGTGCGGGCGCTACCAGGGGAGAGGCGAGGCCAATAAGCGCAGCGGTGGCAGCGGCGATGTAGCCGGTGCGGCCGCTTAGGCGCCAAGAAGTTTGGGCGTGGCTCACGGTATCAGGTCCTTATTGTCTCGCGGGGAAAGTAGTATAGCCCCATTGGTCACAGCAGTAACAGTAATAACTCTAGTAACGATAGTTATCCGCTGGGAAGTGTCAAGTACTAGGTCGTTTCAGGCACGCGAGACGTTACGGGGTGGCATAGGTCGCGTCTTGGCTCCCCAATGCTGCACTATGCCCTGTTAGGGGGTATCGTAGGACGTCGTTCAAGAACATTTCTCGCGCACCAGCGTTTGTAGATCCTCCGAAGGAGAACCCAACTAGTGAGTAATACCGAGTTCCGTAATGTTGCCATTGTCGCGCACGTTGACCATGGCAAGACCACGTTGGTCAACGGCATGCTGGAGCAGTCCGGTGCTTTTGGCGAACACGGTGAGCACACGGACCGCGTCATGGACTCCAACGATCAGGAGCGCGAGCGCGGCATTACCATTTTGGCCAAGAACACGGCCATCCGCCGCCAGGGTCTGGGCAAAGACGGCGCAGACCTCATCATTAACGTCATCGACACCCCGGGCCACGCCGACTTCGGCGGCGAGGTGGAGCGCGGCCTTTCCATGGTGGACGGTGTCGTGCTGCTTGTCGATGCCTCTGAGGGCCCCCTCCCACAGACCCGCTTCGTCTTGACCAAGGCGCTGGAGGCCAAGCTGCCGGTCATCGTCTGTGTGAACAAGACCGACCGCCCCGATGCCCGCATCGACGAGGTTGTCACCGAGTCCCAGGACCTGCTGCTGGAAATCGCCGCTGGCCTCGAGGATGAGGAAGCCGCTGCCGCTGCTGAAGAGCTACTCGATCTCCCGGTTCTGTACGCCTCCGGCCGCGCCGGCGTTGCTTCCACCGAGAACCCGGGCGATGGCAACGTTCCCGATAGCGAGGACCTGCAGGCGCTTTTCGATGTCATCTACAACGTCCTGCCCGAGCCCTCCGCTACCGTCGATGCCCCACTGCAGGCGCACGTCACCAACCTTGACGCCTCTGACTTCCTCGGCCGTATTGCGCTGCTGCGCATCTACGCCGGCCGCATCAAGAAGGGCCAGCAGGTGGCCTGGATCCACTACGACGATGAGGGCAACCAACACACCAAGACCGTCAAGGTTGCCGAGCTGCTGCGCACGGTCGGCTTCGAGCGTCAGCCGGCCGAAGAGGCCATCGCCGGCGATATCGTCGCCATCTCTGGTATTTCCGATGCCATGATTGGTGACACCATCGCCGATCCGGAAAACCCAGAGGCCCTGCCGCGCATCACCGTTGATGAGCCGGCCATCTCCATGACCATCGGTGTGAACACCTCGCCGATGGCAGGCCGCGGCGGCGGCACCAAGCTGACCGCCCGCATGGTCAAGGCCCGCTTGGAGCAGGAGCTTATCGGTAACGTCTCCCTGCGCGTGCTGCCCACCGAGCGCCCAGATACCTGGGAGGTCCAGGGCCGCGGCGAGATGGCTCTGTCCGTGCTTATCGAGTCCATGCGCCGCGAGGGCTTCGAGCTGACCATCGGTAAGCCGCAGGTAGTTACCCAGCAGATCGATGGCAAGACCTATGAGCCCTATGAGATCCTCACCATCGACTCCCCGTCGGAGCACCAGGGTGCCATCACCCAGCTGCTGGCTTCCCGCAAGGGCCAGATGCAGTCCATGGACGTGCGCGAGGGCGACTGGGTGCGCATGATCTTCCGCGTTCCCGCCCGTGGCCTCATCGGTTTCCGTACCCAGTTCATGACCGAGACCCGCGGTGCCGGCATCGCCAACTCCATCTCCGATGGCATCGATGTCTGGGCCGGCGAGATTAAGTCCCGCGCCACCGGCTCCTTGGTAGCTGACCGCACTGGCCAGATCACCCAGTACGCACTGATGCAGCTGGCTGACCGCGGCAACTTCTTCGTCGAGCCAGGCGCCGAGGCCTACGAAGGCATGGTCGTGGGTGCCAATAACCGCGATGAGGATATTGACATCAACATCACCAAGGAAAAGAAGCTGACCAATATGCGCTCTGCCACCGCAGACGCCACGGTCACCCTGGCCAAGGCCCACACGCTCTCGCTGGAAGAGGCACTGGAATTCTGTGGCAATGACGAGTGCGTCGAGGTAGCCCCAGACGTGCTGCGCGTGCGCAAGCTGGAGCTTTCCGCCACCGACCGCAAGCGCGCTGCTTCCCGCGCTAAGCAGATGAAGAAGTAATCTGCCTCGATCTAAGTGGTGGCTGCGGTTGATGCCGCAGCCGCCGCGATAATCGCCGTCGTCTCCTGCAGTATGGTTTTTACCGCAGAGGCGGCGGCATCGTCGTATTCCACCTGTTGCTTTAATTCTTTGATGCGGTTGCGCATCTCCCGGCGTTTCATTTCGGGCGCATTCTCCTTGAGTAGGGGATAGGCCCCTTTAATCTCGCGGAGAATATCCAAGATAAGCACGTCTTTGGCGCTAGGGGCTTGGGTGCCGTCAAGCACCGCCGCGAGCCTCTCGCGCACTTCATTTTCTAGCGCCGTGTCCGTCATGATGTAACGGTCGCCGCCCAGCTGCCACCACGCGGCATCCTCAATCTCCAATTGGCCGCGGTCCTGAAAATCCTGGGCAATCTTCTCGCGCGGGGAGAACCACCCCGCCTGCAGCAGTGTCTTGACCGAGCTGGTCCGGTGCTCGTGCAGGCTATCCCATGCCCAAGAAAGCACCGGGTGCTCTGGCTTTTTGTCCGTGGCGTGCACCTTATTCTTTGCAGTTATGGCAACTGCTTCGTACAGGAGCAAATCGCTAAAAAGGCCGGCGCGCAGGGCGGTCTCGTTATTGGATAGCACCTCCTTTTTACCGTTGTCCTTGGTAAGCAGGAGGAACATTTCTTGGCAGATGAGCATGGTGAGGAGATCCCTTCAATGGTGATTTCGTACGAGTTTAGCGCGCAGAATCTTCGTGTGGCGGGAAGAAGGTACTAAAGTAGTCCGCGATGAAAAATAGTCTCAAGGCCCGTGCACTTGCTGCCACTGCCGCCATCGGCCTCGCGTTTGTCAGCGGGTGTTCGGCCAATCCTGGCCCTCCGCCGGTGGTAGAAGACTCGGACGACCAGGAATCTACCGCCCAGGAAACGGCATCAACGACGACCGCGACGGACGATGAGCCGCCGCGCGCGGAGGAAGAAAAGTCGCGGCCCACCATTTCCATCGGTGTCGATCCGCTGCGCGCCGGCCTCAACCCGCACCTGGTGGCCAATAACTCCGAGCTCGTGGATCAGATTGCGGAGCTAGTCTTGCCCTCAACGTTCCACTGGGGACGCATGGATACGGACGTCCTGGAATCTGCCGCGGAGGTCACCGCGCCGGAAGGCGTGGCCCAGCGGGTGCGCTACGTTATTGCCTCCCCCGCGCAGTGGTCCGATGGCACCCCGATTTCCGGCGCGGATTTCAGCTACTTGTGGAAGAAAATGACCACGACCGCAGGTGTTAAAGACCCTGCGGGCTACCGCGCCATTTCCGCGGTGACCACATCCGATGGCGGGCGTGTGGTCACGGTAGATTTTGCAGAGCGGGTTAAGGATTGGAAGCAGCTCTTCAACCAGCTCCTTCCCTCGCACCTGCTGCAAAATTCCGATTTTGATTCGGTACTGGCCAATGACATCCCCGCCTCCGCCGGCCGCTTCTCGGTCGATAGCGTGGACCGCAGCCGCGGGGTCATCACGCTCAACCGCAATGACCGCTTTTGGGGCGCCGATCCCGCTCATATCGACGTCGTCCAGCTGCGCGAGGTGCGCGATAGTACCCAGGCGCTCAATATGCTGCGCTCTGGCCAGATTGGGTTCGCGGACTTTACCCCGGGTCAAACCTCGCAGGAAGCGCTTGGGTTGCTGGGGCACGTGAGCGATAAGACGGTTACCCGCCCGCGCCAGCTGCGCTTGCACATGTCCACTGAGCACGGCGCCTTGGAGGACGCCGCCGCGCGGCGCGGGGTGGCCTCGCTTATCGATACCGAACAGGTCGCCCGGCTCGCCACCGGCCGCGCCTCCAACCTGAAGGCCGGGCATAATCCGGTCTCAGGGGAGGCAAACCTGACGGCCCTGCGCGAACGCGCCAGCAAGAAGCCTATCCGCTTCGCCGTCGATCCGACCAGCCCCACGGCTTTGGCTGCGGCAAATACGCTTTACGATGTCCTCGAGGCCCACGGCATCCCTGCTGAGGTCACCACCGACCGGCTCACCACCATTACCACTAAGCTGCTTCCTGAAGGCAAGGTTGATGCGGTGGTGACTTGGGAGGATATCACCCTAACCTCGCTCTCGGCCGCGAATGTCTTCACTTGCGCCGAAGACCAACCGCTCGCCGGGGACCTCTCCGGGTTCTGCCCCGACAACGCCGCCGAAACACGCATGGACATTCTCTCCGGAAAGATAAGCCCTTCCACCGCGCTGGGACGAATCCGCGAGATCAATGCCCAGGACGTGTTATACGTCCCGCTCTTAGATGAAACGCGTGTGCACGCGCTAGGGGAGGGTATTGTAGGCCCCGGCCAAAGTATTGATGATTGGGATAAAGGGCTGGTCACAGCGCCAGTTTGGAGGATAGATGAGGACTAAGGACTTGGCGGGCTACCGCGTAGTTGCAGTACACGCACACCCCGATGATGAAACGCTTTTTACCGGCGGCACCCTCGCCACCCTGGCCGCGCGCGGTGCGCAGGTCACGGTCATCACCCTTACCCTCGGCGAGGACGGCGAGGTCATCGGCGCGCCTTATCAAGGGCTCGCCGAGCACCATCAGCTCGGTGGCTTCCGCGCCCGCGAATTGGCCTGCGCTCTCTCCGCTTTAGGAGTAGAGGGCATCCAGCTGGGCGGATTCGGCCACTTCCACGATTCCGGCATGGTGGGGTCGCCCTCCCACGGCAACCCCCGCGCGCTGGTCAATCGCTTGGATGAGGCGGTAGATCTGCTCCGCGCGGAATTAGATGTACTCAAGCCACACGCCATCTTGACCTATGGACCAGACGGCGGCTATAACCACCCGGACCACGTGGCGGTGCATAGGGTGGTGGAAAAGGCGGCATCGGCAAGCACGCGCATCTGGTGGGCGATTTTTGACCGCGCCGCCAATTACTCCGGCCTTGAGACCCTCGACGCGCCCGCGGGCTGGCGCAAACCCGATGCCGCGTACTTGGATAATTTCACCACTGCTGGCACGGATTTGGCCTTCGCGCTTGACGATGCCGCCCTCCACGCCAAACGCGCCGCCATGCGCGCCCACGCCACGCAAATCTGGCTGGCCGATGGCAACACCACCGCCACCAACCCCGAGGCCGCCGTCGCCGCCGTCCACGACCCAGCCGCGGTGCCTGGGGCCTACTGCCTGTCCAATAGATTGCTTATGCCCTTGCTGCGCGCCGAATACTTCCAACTCGGCAGGGGCGAGCCCGCAACCGACCTCCTGGGGGAGCTGTAATGCGCGCTGATTTTAGCCGCGGCGAGCAGGTTACAGGCCTTATCTGGCTTTCTCTCGGCGCCCTGCTATCGCTATTTCTGGAGGTCATTTACCTCACCGCCCGGATTCCGCTGGCTGATGGTGCGAGCATAGCGTTTCCCATCACCATCCTCATCGCCGCGGCCTTCAACGTGGTGCTAACCCGCACCGCGCGGCTGTGGAGTGATCGTACTTACATCACGGCCATCCCCACCATCGTCTGGGGCCTGGGATTTTTCGCGCTTATGCTGCTGGTTCCGATTACCGGTGATGTCATCGTGGGCAATAATATTCTCAGCTTGCTCCTGCTTTTGGCCGGAATCGGCGGCGGCGTTTGGCCTTTCCTAAAGCAGAAGTGACATACTATATTTCATCCCCAAACCCATGAAATCAGGAAGATTCAAGGATTCTCCATGACTTATACAATCGCTCAACCTTGCGTTGATGTAATGGACCGCGGCTGTGTTGAGGAATGCCCCGTCGATTGCATTTATGAAGGCAAGCGCATGCTCTACATCCACCCAGATGAGTGCGTGGACTGCGGTGCCTGCGAGCCCGCATGCCCGGTAGAAGCCATCTTCTACGAGGATGACGTTCCCGATGAGTGGATCGATTACAACGATGCCAACGCAGCATTCTTCGATGACTTGGGCTCTCCCGGTGGAGCGGCAGCCCTCGGCCCGCAAGATTTCGATGCGTCAATGGTAGCCGCGCTGCCCCCACAGAATCAGGAGTAATTCATGGCCCGCACACCGCTAGGACAATCGCTTCCGGATTTTCCCTGGAACTCGCTGGCTGGCGCCAAAAAGAAGGCACAGGCGCATCCAGATGGAATCGTTGACCTTTCGGTGGGCAACCCCGTAGATCCGGTTGCCCCCGGCGTGCAGCTGGCGCTGTCCTCTGCCGCCGAGGCCCCCGGATACCCGCAAACGCAGGGCACACCCGAGCTGCGCGAAGCCATCGCCTCCGCCCTGCGCCGCCGCTACCGCATGGACGTGGACCGCGTCCTGCCCGTAGTGGGCACGAAGGAGGCCATCGCGTGGCTGCCCACCCTGTTGGGCATGCGCGGCGAGACCGTCGCCTTCCCCTCGGTGGCCTATCCCACCTACGAGGTCGGCGCCCTTCTCGCCGGGGCCACTCCGCTGCGCGCTGACGACGACTTTCAGGATGCCTCCCTGGTATTCATCAATTCCCCGTCCAACCCCACCGGCCGCGTAGCTGGGGTAGAGGAGCTGCGCCGCATCGTGGCCTGGGCCCGCTCGACCGGCGCAATCATCGCCTCCGACGAGTGCTACATGGGCTTGGGCTGGAATGACGACAACCCGCCGGTATCCATCCTGGATCCGCGCGTGACCGACGGCGATAATACCGGCCTTATCGCCATGCATTCGCTGTCCAAGTCCGCGAATATGGCCTCCTACCGCGCCGGATTCTTCGCCGGCGATAACGATCTCATCACGGAGCTCTTGGAGCTGCGCAAGCACGCCGGGCTCATCGTGCCAGGCCCGATTCAGGCGGCGATGGTGGCCGCGCTTGACGATGACCCCACCGAAGCCCTCCAGTGCCAGCGCTACGCCGCGCGCCGCGCCGAATTGATGCAGGCGCTTATCAAGGCGGGCTTTACCATCGACCACTCCGATGCCGGCCTGTACCTCTGGGCCACCCGCGGCGAAGACTGCCGCGAGACCATCGACTGGTTGGCTTCCCTGGGCATCCTCGCCGCACCTGGCGATTTCTACGGCCCCTCGGGCGCACAACACGTGCGCATTGGCTTAAACGGTACTGACGAGCGGGTGCGCGCCGCCGTCGAACGCCTCGCCAGTGCCTAACTCGCCTCGCGCGTTTCGCCCGCCTGCCCGGGAGGGGATTTCTCCCCGCAAGGTGGTCTTGCACGAACGCGTTCCGCGCGAGGGCGAGTACTGGGCCGCCCGCGCGGGCGATTCGCCCTTTCCAGAGGGAACGCTTCTTCCCGCCGGTGCGGCTCTTCCCAGGCCCGTTCCCGCGTGGTACCACCCCTCCGTCCCGCCGGAGGAGCCGATTCCCTTTGACTACTGCGTAGTCCACGCGGATGAAGACATCATTGTTGCCGATAAACCACACTTTCTTCCCACCACTACGAATGGCCGCTTGCAGCGCGAAACCCTGCAAACCCGCCTGCGCGTAGACTTCGGCGAAGACGATATCGTGCCGCTTCACCGCCTCGACCGCCTGACCGCCGGCCTTGTCATCTGCTCGCGCAATCCCGCCACGCGGGCCGCCTACCAGCGCATTTTCCTGGGAGGGAGGGCGGTGAAGAGGTATAGGGGCATCGTCAAGCAGCCGCTTTTCTGTGATGAGGAAATCAGGCTGCCTATGCACAAGCCGCGGGGCAGCAGGCAGGTGCTCGTGGCCGATAATGGCACGCCTACCTCGACGTATGTGCGCGCTGCGGGTCGGGAGGTAACCATGTGGCCGCGGACCGGGCATACGCACCAGCTGCGGGTGCTGCTGAATCATCTTGGGCATCCTCTCATCGGCGATGACACATATCCCGCGCCGCGCCCGCTCGACCTCTATGACTTCTCCCGCCCGCTTTACTTGCTGCACGAAACTATATCTTTTATAGATCCTTCATCACATTCGGAGCGTCAGTTTTTCAGTTCGCGTGGCTTAGGAACTACAATCAGGTAATTACTAATCTCCGGCAAGAAAGGCAGCCCATGGCAGACCTCAGCGTTGCGCGCTTTGCGTCCAATTTTGGGCAATTCCTTAAGTTCGGTCTTGTCGGCGGCTCGGGAACCGCGGTCAACCTCTTCGTATATTTCATTGCGCAGAAACTCTTCGGCGCGGCGGGAATCTTTGCCGAGGACCCCTTCATGAACCTCTTCGGTTCTGCATTCCATATCCGCTGGTACCACGTCTTTGCCACCATCTCCTTCCTCGTAGCCAATACCTGGAACTACCAGCTCAACCGCATGTGGACCTTCCGCACCGTGTCCAAGGTGTCCTGGATTCGCGGTTTCTTCCCGTTCCTTTTGGCTGGAATCGGGGCGTTTATCGTTAGCCAGGTCATCCTGACGCTGCTCATGAATCCGAACTCGCCCGTGGGCCTACCAACCGATGTCTTCGATAACTCCACCGGATTGCGCACCAAGTCCTATTGGGCGCAGGCCATTTCCATTGTCGTTGCGATGCCCATCAACTTCATTATCAACAAGCTCTGGACGTTCCGCTCCAAGCCGAATAAACCCGTCGTCGTCGACGAGGTAGCGCCGGTTTAACTACCCGCTCCTAGCTCGGCCTAGCCCGGCTCGTTTCGCCACCCCGGCCCCGCCCTTCGCGCTCACCAGCGTGGGCTGCTGGGGTCTTTTTATGCCGCCGGTGAGCGGCAAGGGCGGGGAGGGACGTCGCCAAGCAAGTGTATGTGCGACACCCATCCCTTCGCGCTCACGCTGGGATAGTTTTCATCGACGCCATGCCTGCTCGGTGAGCGGCAAAGGAGGCTGCGCCTTTCGCGCTCACCGGCAATGGTTGCCGGCGGCGAAACTTCCTCCCGGTGAGCGGCAAGGGCGGGGAGGCGGGGCGCCGTTGTCGCTGGGACCCCTTCGCGCTCACGGGGAGTAGTAAACGAACGCCACCCGCCGTCCGCGGTGAGCGCGAAGGGCGGGTGGTGGAGGTGAGGTACTAGTCCTCGAGGGTGGCGTCGAGGCGGGACTGGTCGCGGCGGTTTTGCTTCCGTCGGAGCGCAGGGGAGATGAGGATGACCGTGAAGGTACCTACGGTGGCGCCGATGAGGTAGGGGGCAGCGGGGGCATCGGAACGCGTGAAGGCGTGGTAGGCGGTGCCGGCGAAGCAGAGGAACATCGGGATGAGGTAGAGGGCGGTCAAAGTCCAGTTGGAGCGGACGGTGGGGGTGGCGATGTGCCTGCGCATCCAGGCGGCGCTGAGGGACGTGCCGGCGATGGAGGGGACAATGGCGAGGAGTGCGAGGAGGCTGAGGCGGCCGGGGAGGGACCATGCGAGGATGGCCGCGACGATGAGCTCGAGGAATGTGATTGGGGTCAGGGTGATGGCGGAGGCCTTGGTGAGGATGTCGCGCTCGAACTCGTCGGTGGAGGCGCGCTCGATGTGGTTGAGGGATATGTTGGCGATGGCGTTAAACATGTTGTTCAGCTCCAAAGATTTCTTCGACTGTTTTATCTAGTTCGTGGCAGATGTCCAATGCGAGGTGCACGGACGGGGAGTAGTTGCCGCGTTCGATATTTGCGATAGTTTGCCGGGAGACGCCGACGCGCTCTGCTAGTTCGCCTTGCGACCATTCGCGCCAGCGCCGCCACTTGCGGACCATGTTGGGTTGTCCGGCCACATCATCACCTCTCTTGTCGTGTTTACATGACTTAATATAAAGTAAACTTGACATTATGGCAAGGGTTAGACGCATAGATGCCAGCGCCAATATGGCTGGGTGGCGGACATGGGAAGCTGTGGCTTGCGGCCTTTGAGCAGGTCACGGGTGGCTTTGATAAGCAGGATGACTTGGTCAAGGTGGTGCCTGACGTCATCGGCAGTAAAGCGCAAAACCGTGTACCCATGCGCGGTCGCGGCGTTCTGTTTGGAGCGGTCTGCCTGAAACGCGAGGCTGTGGCTGTGGTAGGTCCAGCCGTCGATCTCCACGATGAGCTTGCCCATTAAAAGATCGAAGCGGTATCCGCACACGTGGGCGTTATGAACAGGGAAAATGCCTTCGGTGCGCAGGGCACGGCTCACCTTGCGCTCCGGTGGGCTATCCGCGCCGATGGCCGAGAGCCGCATCGTCTCCTTCAACGCGCGCGGTGTCCGGCCCATTCGTTTGCGGTCCCGCTCCAGCCGGCCGGGCCCCTTTTCACCGCGGTAAAACTCTTCCAGCAGCGGGCCACAGGCCCTAGCAATCTTGCGAGCAGCCCACAGAACCTGCACCACCGGCAGCCCCTTGACCAGGCTCGTTGCCTTGAGCCGGGAATGCGAGACGCGGAAATTCTTGCCACGCAGCGTCCGCGGCCCCTCCGCTTCCAGTGGAAAGGTCAGCGGCCGGTCAAGGTGAATCTCCTGCGCGGTCTTCCCCGTAAAATGGATACGGCTCAGCCCATGCACCAGCGCCTTCGCCACCGCCAACGGCGACCACTCGTCGGTATAAATCCCCCGGTGCACGCGGTACAGCTTGCCCGCGCGCACTCGCCGCCGAATCGCGTCCTTGCCCAGCCCCTGCTCGCGCAACTGCGCAGTCGTCCATGCCCCCATGGCTTCAATTTAAAAAGCGGCCGCCTCCTCGTCCAGACGGGGTCCGACAGCCTGTGGATAACCCGCCTATTTTGAGGTCTCGCGCTCTCTTTTCCTCGCCGCTCTGTGGATAACCTCCTTCCACCCTCCCTTAGCGCTCACCGGCGGCCAGGTCTGTGCCCTTAAGCGGCCCCTGGTGAGCGCGAGGAGTGAGTGTGCCGGCCAGCCCCCTTCACGCTCACCGCTTCCGCTTTCCGATGCCCATTTCGCCTCCCCGTGAGCGCGGAGGTCGGCCCCACACCCGTCGCGCTCACCGGGAGGTGAAAACGCCGTACCCCGCCCAGTGCTGGTGAGCGCGAAGGGCGGGGTAATGGGGCGGCAGGCACGGTGGGCTGGATGTGAGGTGTAGGGCGTGAGGGCCGGAGGCAGGGAGTGGCCGCTAGGTCAGAGGGAGCGTGGAGGTCGGGTCGATGCCGCGAGCCTTGGAATTGAGCACACCCGCGATGGCGAGCACCGCGAACATGGCGGCGGCGGAGAGGAGTTGGGTGCGGGCGGTGGCATCGGTAAGCATGAGCACCGCGATGGCCGCGAAGAGGGCAAGGGCGAACCAAGTGAGATAGGGGAAGGCCCACATGCGGATGGGGAGTGGATGCAGGGCCTCGAGTTGGCGGCGTAGGCGCAGCTGGCTGACGGCGATGAAGACCCACACGATGAGCAGGGAGGCGCCGGCGGCGTTGAGCATGAAGGTGAGCAACCAGCCGGTATCGGCGTAGTTGAGGACGACCATGAGCACGGAAAGTGTGACGGATAGGGCGATGGCGGTGGTGGGCACACCCTCGGTATTGGTGGCGGCGAAGATGCGCGGGGCCTCGCCGCGGGAGGCGAGCGAGTGCATCATGCGGGAGGAGGCGAAGATTTGCGCGTTGAAAGCGGATAGCAGCGCGAGGACGATGATGACCTCCATGATGCCGGCGGCACCGGGAATGCCGGCGCGGTCGAGGACCATGGTGAACGGCGATTCGGCGGCGGTGGAGGCGGCGTCCAGGCTGGAATAGGGAAGCAGGAACGTGATGACCAGGACGGAGCCCAGGTAGAACACGGAGATCCGCAAGATGGTGGAGCGCACGGCGTTGACCAGGGATTTTTCGGGATCTTCGGATTCGGCGGACGCGATGGCGACGACCTCGATGCCGCCGAAAGCGAAGGCTACGGCGAGCAGGCCGGCGGCGACGCCGCCGAGGCCGTTGGGCATGAAGCCATCGGCAAGGAAGACGGATGTGCCCACGAAAGTGTGGCCCGGCAGGAGGCCGAAGATGAGGAGGGCGCCGATGATGAGGAAGGCGATGATGACGACGACCTTGATGAGAGCGAACCAGTACTCAAATTCGCCGAAGGTGCGCACGCGCAGCAGGTTGACGAGGCCGAAGACGGCGACGCAGATGGCGGCGGGTATCCAGGGCGGCACGTCGAACCACGAGCCGATGAAACCTGCGGCGCCGGTGATTTCGGCGCCGAGGACGGCGACAGTGGCGCACCAGTAAATCCACCCTTGGGTAAAACCTGCCCAGCGGCCGATGCCGTGTTCGGCGTATTCGGAAAAGGAGCCGGAGGCGGGGATGACCGTTCCCATCTCCCCAAGCATTTGCATCACGAGGATGGCGAGGAATCCGGCGATCGCGTAGGCGATGATTACCGCTGGGCCGGCGGCGGAAATGCCTACGCCCGTGCCGAGGAAGAGACCGGCGCCAATGGTAGAGCCAAGCCCCATCATGGTCAGGTGGCGGACCTTCAGGCCAGAACCAAGGGTAGAAGAGTTATCAGACACTTCTCCATGGTATTTCTCGGCCGCGGGGCGCCGGAATTGGGGTGGCGTTAGTTCTTGTGGAGGTCCTCGTTCAGTGCGACGGCCTCGGCATTCCACTCCACGACTTCGACAGCACCGGAGACGGAATTGCGGCGCAGCAGCAGGCCGGAGGCGCCGGAGAGCTGGGAGCCCTTAACTGCCTCGCCATTGCTGACGCCCAGGGCCTCGGCCACCTTGCCAAAGACGGCGACCTTGGTACCGGCGGTGACGTAGAGGCCGGCTTCGACAACGGCGTCATCGCCAAGCGAAATGCCGATGCCCGAGTTAGCGCCGAGCAGGCAGCGCTCGCCGATGGAAATAACTTCCTTGCCGCCGCCGGACAGGGTGCCCATGATGGAGGCGCCGCCGCCAATATCGGAGCCATCGCCCACGACGACGCCCGCGGAAATGCGGCCTTCCACCATGGAAGCGCCCAGGGTGCCGGCGTTGAAATTGACGAAGCCCTCGTGCATGACCGTGGTGCCCTCTGCCAGGTGGGCGCCCAAGCGGACGCGATCGGCATCACCGATGCGCACACCGGAGGGGACAACGTAGTCCACCATGCGGGGGAACTTATCCACGGAGTAGACCACGACGGGGCCGCGGGAGGCGAGGCGGCCGCGCACCATCTGGAAATCGGAGACGGCGCAGGGGCCGTAGTTGGTCCAGACCACGTTGTTGAGGTGGCGGAAGATGCCGTCCATGTTGAGGCCGTGCGGTTTTACCTCACGGTGGGAGAGCAGATGGAGGCGCAGGTAGGCGTTGTAGGTATCGGTAGGTGCCTCGTCGAGGTCAGCGATGGTGGTTTCCACCGCCACGCGAGCCACGCCGCGCTCTTCATCGGGGCCGACGAGGGCGGAGAACTGCTGCGGAGTCTCCTCCAGACGCGTCGTGCCGGTGGTCTCTACTTGCTTATCGGTATGAACTGCTGGGAACCAAACGTCCAAGACGGTGCCGTCGTGGGTAATGGTTGCCAGGCCACGTGCGGATGCAGAAGTCATGGTGGCTAGCTTAGCAATTACTGCCGAACTTGTTCGCGCTTGTCCGCGGGAACCACGAAGGACAAGGCGACGAGCGCGGCAAAGAGGATGATGACGGCGATGACTTGGTTGCGGGCGGAGGGGTCAAAGAGCATGAAGATGGTCAGCGCGGCCAGCGCGGTGGCGGTCGCCCACGGTAGCCAGGGGTAGCCGGGCACGCGGATGTCCGTGAGCTCGCCGTTCGCCTTCAACTGCGGGTGCAGCTTGAGGAAGGAGGCGACGATGAAGGTCCACACCACCAAGAGGCAGCCGCCGACGGCGTTGAAGAGGAAGGCCAGCAGTCCCGGCGGGTTCCAGAACTGGAGGCCCACCGAGGCGAAGGCGAAGATCATGGACAAGATGACGGCGTTGATGGGGGAGCCGGAGTGGTTGGTCTTGAGGAAGAACTTTGGCGCGCAGTGGTCCTTGGCCATGTCGAAGACCAGGCGAGAGGTGGCGTAGATCTGCGCGTTGAAGGCGGACAGGAGGGCCAGCGCGATGATGGCCTCCATGAAGCCGGCGGCGAAAGGAATCTTGGCGGCCTCGAGCACCAAGGTGAACGGTGAATTGGCGGCGGCGTCGGCATCTTGGATCTGGCTAAACGGCAAGGCCATGGTGATGACCACGATGGAGCCGATGTAGAAGATCATGATGCGCACGATGATGGCGCGCACCGCGGTTGCCACGTTGCGGGCTGGATCCTCGGACTCGGCGGCGGCGATGGTCACCAGCTCGATTCCACCGAAGGCGAAGGCCACGGCCAGCAGGCCCGCTGCGAAGCCGGGCATGCCATTGGGCAGGAAGTTATCGGTGAAGTTGGTTCCAGCGCGGGAGAGATCCATGCCGGGCAGGATGCCGAGTGCCATGAGGATGCCGACAACGAGGAAGGCGATGATGACGGCGACCTTGATGATGGCAAACCAGAACTCGAATTCACCGAAACCGCGCACTGCGGCGAAGTTCACCACGGCGAAGAAGGCCACCGCGATGAGCGCGGGAATCCACGGGGCGATATCGAACCAGCTGCCGATGATCGCGGCGGCGCCGGTGATTTCGGCGCCCATGACCATGATGAGCATGAACCAGTAGATCCAGCCCATCGTAAAGCGCGCCCAGTGGCCGAAGGCCTGGCCGGCGTAGGTGGAAAAAGAACCCAGGGAAGGGCGGGCCGCAGCGATTTCCCCGAGCATCCACATGATGAGCGCGATGAGGACGCCGGCGACGGCATAAGAAATGAGCACCGAGGTGCCGGAGATTTGGATTCCCAATCCGACGCCCAAGAAGAGACCGGCACCCACCGCGGAGCCAAGGCCCATCATGGTGAGGTGTCGCGATTTCAATTGTGTGGCTTCGGCCATAATTACCACCTTGTGAGAGGTTATTTTTTACAGTGAAGTGAACATTACACAATGCAACGGACCCAGCGGGGCGCTACCATGGCGGCTTGTGACTTTAGATCTATATGCCGACCCCATTGAAGTGACCAAGGCGCTCGTCGATATCCCAAGCCCCTCCCACCACGAGGAGGCCATCGCGGATGCGGTGGAAGAAGCCCTGCGTGGTCTAGACGTGGAGGTCGCCCGCTTTGGCAATACCGTGTGTGCGCGCACGAACCGCGGGATGGATTCCCGCGTGATTCTTGCAGGCCACATCGATACCGTTCCATTGGCAGATAACGTACCGCATCGCATGGACACCGCCGAAGATGGTGGCGAGATCATGTTCGGCTGCGGCACCGTGGACATGAAATCCGGCATGGCAGTATACCTCAACGCCTTTGCTCACCTGCATGAATCGGAAGAACTCCAGCATGATTTGACCGTCATTGCTTATGAGGGCGAAGAGGTATCCACTGAATTTAATGGGCTGGGCCACTTGCAAAAGGATCACCCCGAGTGGTTGCAGGGCGATTTTGCGCTCCTCGGTGAGCCCTCCGGCGCCATGGTCGAGGCCGGTTGCCAAGGCACGATTCGTCTGCGCGTGACGGCGCATGGCACCCGCGCGCACTCGGCCCGCGCGTGGCTCGGCTCCAACGCCGCGCACAAGCTCGCCCCCGTCATGACCCGCATTGCGGACTACGAGCCGCGCGAGGTCACCATCGATGGCTGCACCTACCGCGAGGGCCTGAACATCGTCCACCTGGAGGCCGGCGTGGCCACCAATACCTTGCCGGACGAGGCATGGATGTTCGTCAACTTCCGCTTCGCCCCGGACCGCAGTACGGAGGAGGCGTTGGAGTACATGAAGGGGGTCATCGGCAAGCATGAGGACGTCACCATAGAGATCGATGACATCGCCGGTGCCGCCCTGCCTGGCCTGGGGCAGCCTGCGGCACGCGCGCTTGTCGATGCCGTCGGCGGCAACGTCCGCGCCAAGTTCGGCTGGACCGATGTCTCGCGCTTTGCTGAGATAGGCATTCCCGCCGTAAATTTCGGTGCCGGCGATCCTGGCTTTGCGCATAAGAAGGACGAGCAGGTGCCCACGGCGCAAATCACTGAAGTTTCTACCGCACTGCTTAATTACTTGAAGGGATAAAAATGACCCCTGACCACATGCGTACCCTGCGCGGCCCGCTCTTGCTGCGCAGCGAGGGAGAACAAGGCTCCACCTTTGACCAGCGCCTGCTGGAATCCGGCGCGGACCACGAATGGCAGCACGCCGATCCGTGGCGCGTGCTGCGCATCCAAGGCGAATTCGTCGCCGGCTTTGATGCGCTGGCTAAGCTGCCCAAGGCAGTGACGGTTTTTGGCTCCGCGCGCACCAAGCCTGAGGATGCGAGCTATCAGATGGCCGAAGAACTCGGCCGCAAGCTTGCCGAATGCGCCTACGCCGTCATCACCGGCGGCGGCCCCGGCATCATGGAGGCTGCGAATAAGGGCGCGCACGAGGGCGATGGCCTCTCGGTGGGACTCGGCATCGAATTGCCGCACGAGCAGGGACTCAATAAGTACGTGGACTTGGGCCTGAACTTCCGCTACTTCTTTGCCCGCAAGACCATGTTCTTGAAGTACTCCCAGGCCTTCGTCTGCCTGCCCGGCGGCATGGGCACCATGGATGAATTCTTCGAGGTTCTCTGCATGGTTCAGACGGGTAAGGTCACCAACTATCCCATCGTGCTCATGGGTACCGAGTACTGGTCTGGCCTGCTGGAATGGATAAAAAATACCCTCGCCGCCGGTGGCTACATCAACGAAGACGACCAAGAGCTTTTCCTGCTTACCGATGACCCCGATGATGCCGTCGCCCACATCATCGAGCGCCACAAGGTCATGAGCGATAAGCGCATTAGGGAGCCGCGTTGAGCCTCGCGCGCGTGATGGCGATAGTCAATCGCACCCCAGACTCCTTTTATGACAAGGGGGCCACCTTTGACATGGACCCCGCCCTCAAGCGCTGCGATGAGGCCATTGTGGCGGGAGCCTCCATCATCGATATCGGCGGAGTCAAGGCCGGGCCGGGCGAGGAAGTGGATAGCGCGGAAGAAATCGACCGTGTCGTGCCCACCATCGCCCGCGTGCATGAGCGGCACCCAGAGGTTCTTATCTCCGTAGACACCTGGCGCAGCGAGGTGGCCGAGGCCGCCATCGCCGCCGGGGCCGGGCTGGTCAATGACACGTGGGCCGGCTGGGATCCGCAGCTTATCGAGGTCGCCGGCCACCACCGCGTGGGCTACGTGTGCTCGCATACCGGCGGGATTACCCCGCGCACCCGCCCGCACCGCGTGCACTTTGATGATGTCGTCGCTGACGTCATTGCTGAGACCACCGCCCTGGCGGAAAAGGCCGCGGGACTCGGCTGCCCGGAAGAGCTCACCTTCATCGATCCCACGCACGACTTTGGCAAAAACACCTATCACGGCCTAGAGCTCCTGCGACGTATCGACGAGATCGTCGATACCGGCTGGCCCGTGCTCATGGCGCTATCCAATAAGGACTTCGTGGGCGAGACCCTCGCGCGCGGGGTAGGAGACCGCGTCGCCGGAACGCTCGCCGCCACCGCCTGGGCAGCAGCGCACGGTGTGGCCGCCTTCCGCGTCCACGAGGTTGCTGAGACCGTCGACGTCATCCGCATGACTGCCGCCATCCAGGGCACGGCCGCGCCCCTTGATACCACCCGCGGGCTCGCATGAGCGTTTCCGTCATCATCCCCGCGCTCAACGAGGAACCCACCGTGGTCGGCGTTATCCGCGCCTGCCTTGCCGATGACCCCCTCGAAGTGCTCGTCATCGACGCCGACTCCACCGACGACACCGCCGCAGTCGCGCGCGCAGCCGGCGCCGATGTGCGCAACTGGCGCGATATCCTGCCCGAACCGCCGCGCCCCGGCAAGGGCGAATCCCTCTGGCGCGGGGTCGCCGCCGCGCGCGGGGACATCGTCGTCTTTATCGACGCTGACCTAGAATCCGCCGCGTCCGGCATGGTCACAGCACTCGCGGCGCCCTTTGAGGATCCCCGCGTAAACATGGTCAAGGCCCGCTATCGCCGCAGCCTCAACGGCCAACCCACCGGCGGCGGGCGCGTGACCGAACTCACTGCAAAGCCACTCATCCGGCAGTTCTTCCCAGAGCTAGCCCACATCGATCAGCCCCTGGGCGGCGAGTACGCGATCCGCCGCACGGCCGCGCTAGAGGTGCCTTTTGTGGAAGGTTATGGGGTGGAAGCGGGGCTGCTGGTGGACATCGGCAAGCGCGGCGGGCTGACAGAAGTCGACCTAGGCACACGAGTCCACCGCAACCGGCCGCTTCATGAGCTGGCACCGATGGCGGATATCGTGGCGCGCACGCTGCTCTCGCGCGCCGGGGTGGGAGCGCCAATTGCTCAGCGCCCGCCGCTGCTAGGTAGGATTTAAGCCATGCTGTCCTGGATTGTGCTCATCGTGGTGCTCATTGCGTTCATTGTGATCGGAACGTGGCTGTGGGGCTCGATATTTGGGCCCGGGACCGTGATGGACCCGCCCGATGAGCCGCAGAAGGTGCTGGAAAATAACCGCGCCGCCGCAGCTCAGGGCCGTTTTGAGGACGTGCAATTCGAGGTCGTCCCGCGCGGGTACCGCCAGGATCAGGTCGATGATCTGCTCGCGCAACTTGAGCAAGAATTAGCGGCCGCGCGGAAAAGCGGGCAAAAAGAGACTAAGCTGGAAAGAAACGAAGATAGTTAAGGAGCCCTACTATGGCAGCAATGAAGCCACGTACCACTGGCGGCGAAATGGAAGCGGTGGTGGAATCCCGCAAGATCGTCATGCGCATCCCATCCGACGGCGGCGGGCGCATCGTTATCGAGCTGAACAAAGAAGAGGCCGCGGAGCTCGGTTCTTTGTTGACCGAGGTTTCTAGCTAGTCTGGATACATGCTTTCTCATATCGTCGACATTCTGGCCGATCCAAACGACGGCACGGCGCTTTCCGGCGCCGATGATTTTTCCCGCCTCGTTTCGGAGTCCGGCCATTCCTTTGATGTGGCCAAGCAAGGGTATGTGACCTTAGCGGCCGGTGCTGGCCTCAAGCACAAGGGCGATGACATGGACATGGTCAACGCCCGCGAAGCGTACCTAGCCACCGGCCATTTCGCGCCCTTTGTCGAGTCTGTGACCGGCGCGGTGCAAGACGCGCTCGATGCCAGCTCGCTGTCTGCCTCTACGCCCGCCTCGCTCCTCGAGGTCGGCGCCGGAACCGGCTACTATCTAGCCCACACGCTTGATTCCATTGACGGCGCGCGCGGCGTCGGACTCGATATTTCCCCGCACGCAGCCAAGCACTTGGCCAAGTGCCACCCGCGCGTGGGCGCCGTGGTTGCCGATGTCTGGCAGCAACTTCCCATCCGCGATGAATCCATCGACGCCATTTCCGTCGTCTTTGCACCGCGCAACCCATCCGAGTTCCAGCGTGTACTCGCCCCCGGCGGCCAAGTCATCGTCCTGACCCCAGGCGCCGGACACCTCGATGAGCTGCGCGAACCCCTCGGCATCCTCGGCGTAGAAGAGGGCAAGGTTGACCGCATGTATGAGCAGGCGGAAGGCCACCTCGAGCAAGCGGCCGACCCAGTCGATATTTCCTTCCCCATCCAGTTGGACAAGGCGGCCATCGCCGCACAGGTAGGAATGAGCCCGTCCGCCCGCCACATCAGCGCCGACGAGCTCGCCGAGCGCATGGCCGCCCTTACTCCCACGCTGACGGTCACCGCCCGCGCCCGGCTGGACCGCCTCCGCGCCGTTTCCTAATCGCACACCTGCCTCGCGGCAACCTGTACCGCCCTTCGCGCTCACCAGCAGCGCGCGGGGCGGTTCTTTTTCGCTTCCGGTGAGCGCGAAGGACGGGTGTGGAATCGGCCAGTCACCGTACCCTCCCTTGGCGCTCACGAGGAACAGCTTGCCGATGCCCCTCCACCTTGCCCGTGAGCGCGAAGGGCTGGTGGCATCGGCAGGGCGGTGGCTGACGGAAAACGAGGATGCAGAATGCGGCTAAGGACGGCATCTTTTGACCCGTGCGGTCGGTCCTGGGTCAGATGGAAGGAATACCCGCCCTTCGCGCTCACGGCAAGCACATTCTGATAGCCGGAGTCGCTCGCCGGTGAGCGCGAAGGGCGGGGGTGGAATAGGCCAGTCACCGTTGCCTCCCTTGGCGCTCACGGGGAGCTGCTTGCCGATGTCGCGACGCCTCGCCGGTGAGCGCGAAGGGCGGGGCCGAAAGGCGCGTGGCGACAGGCTTGGGCAGAAAGGCGGGGGCCGAGAGGCGGGTGGCCGGGTAGGAGGGCTGCAGTATTAGAGCTTGGAGCCGGAGCGCTGCCAGTCTTGTTCGATGACTGCGTCGCCGGTGGTCTCGACATCCATGCCGGAGCAGCCGCCGTCGAAATAGACGCGGGAGGCCATGGCGATGAGGCCGCCGTCGACGAATACCTCTACCGTGGAGCCGTCTTGGATGATGGTGAGGGTGTCGGAGTCGCCATCGGCAAGCGTGGCTGTGGCGGGAGCGGAATCAGCGAAGAAGTGGTCGAAGGCCTTGTTCATGGAACGATCGAGGCTGATTTCCTCGCCGGAGTGGCAGATGGTGGCGGCGGGGTCGCCGTTGCCATCGAGAAGGGTGATGGTGACGCTGGAGCCGGTGGGAACCTCCATGACGCCGGTCCAGGAGCGCGCGTAATCCGAAAGCTTGACCGCCTCGGGCAGGCCGGTGGCCGGTGCCTGGTACAAGACGCCGCCCTCGAGCGTGACCTGGCGCGGCAGGGAGAGGGCATTCGACCAGCCTTCGGCATCCCAAGAGGCGTGTTGGGTGGCGTCGTCGCCGCGGCCATTGCCGTTGAGAAGGCCGAGGATGACGGCGCGCTCGTAGCGGTTTTCTTCAGGGATCGTGCCTGCGGTGGCATTCGTATTGCGCGGGCGGGAGAAATCGTGGCCGAAGTCCACGCGGCGGAATCCGGAAACCACCGTGAAGGTGGTGTCTTCCAGCTGACCCACGAGGTAGCCGGAAACATCGCGGCCGTCGCGCTCGAGGGTGACAAAGAGTACGTCGTAGATCTCTTCGTCGACTTCATCGCGCAGGCGCACGATGCGCGGGGAAACCACTGGGGGAATAGGGGAATTGGCAGGCACTTCGCCGTCCAGGAAGCCAGGGTCGCCCTCAAAGGTAAGGCTACCGCGTAGGGACCACGAGATGCCGTCGTGGCTTTCTAGAATGACCGGCTGCGGGGTTTCGGTGCGGCCAGAAAGCGCCAGCATGAGCCAACCCTTGTGGCCGTCTTCGCGGTCATCGGTGGCCCAATCGGGCACGACGGAGGGCGAGCGGAACCGGGTGTGGTCGGTGGTATTGCCGGCCACCTCGCCGAAGCGCACGACGTTGGGGTCGAGGGCCGAGGAATCATCGGATACCTCGCAGACATCGTCGATACCGGAATAGCGCGCGAGGCGAATGGAGGTGCCGGTCGCGGTCACGGAGGTGAAATAGAGGTTGGTAGCGTCCTCACCCTGGGCCACGGAACCCGCGCGGAGGGCGAGCTCACCGCCGACGGGTGCGAGGACATCATCGCAGTCCAGCCAGTTAAACGGCGCTTCCTCCGAATAGGTGTGTCCCCAGCGGGCGGGGGCATCGGAAGTGGGGCGATATTGATAGAACATGTGCCACGTATCGCCATCGCGAAGGACACCGGCGGGTGCATCTAGGATGCCGGCATCGGGGATGAAGTGGAGTTCGGGGCGGTGAGTCGTCACGGCATTCCTCTCTTAAATCAGGTGCGGGTTCAAGCTTGGGTTGGGGTGGCAGCCACGCCAGGGAGGAAACTCGTTGACCTGCCACGCGGTGGTTTCGCCGCCGTGCGCGGGCGAGGACTTTATGGGGCAGTGTCCGGCTGTCATGTACACCCAGAATACGGATATCTTTTAGCGCGTGCAGGGCCCTCGCTTGCCGATGCCCCCTTTAAAGCTTCGTTACCAATGTCAGCCCCGAACCCAGTGGGAGCCGGGTCACGGTGGCGCCTTCGAGTTCGCGGAGGTATTCATCGGCCTCGCGCGCGGCGGCGGTATCGCGGTCGGTGCGGGAGGTGTCGGCGACGGTGCCATCGAGAAGCGCATTGGCAAGCACGAGCGTGCCGTGCTGGTGCAGCAGGGGCCAGGCCGCCTTGATGAGGGCGGGGAGGTCGAGGGCGGCGACGTCCGCGTAAATGACCTGGTAGGCCTCGGTGGCCAGGCGCCCGAGCACGTCGAGGGGGCGCGAGGGGAGAAAGCGGCCGCGGGTGGGGGCGTAGCCTGCCTCGCGGAAGGCGGCCTTGGCGCTGCGCTGGTGCTCGGCCTCAGGGTCGATGCACGTGAGGATGCCGTTGTCTGGCATGCCCGCGAACAGGTAGAGACCGACGACGGAGGCGGCAGGGGTAATCGCCACGGCCTGGGGGCGGTCTACCACACCGGAGGAGGTTGCCGTCAGCGTGGTGAGAAGCTGACCGGTGGATTCATCCGGGACGGGCAGGCCGTATTCCTCGGCGTGGTCGCGGGCTCCGCGGAGAGCCGCCGAAGGCTCACTGGTGGAATCGATATAGGAGCGCAGTGCGTCATATGCGGTAGTAGTCACGATTAAGACAATAGGTAAAGTTGCGCGCTAGGGTGGCAAAAACGCGCCTAGCCAGCGAAATTGTGGTCTGTGGGAAGTATGTGACGGACTCACAGGATATTATCAGCGCAGCAGCTGGAGTTTCCGCGCCGAGTATAGAAAAATGACATCCATGACAGAAACGAAGCGCGATGCCGAGTCCGTTGCCTCCACCGATCCGAACGTGGAGTTGACCGGTACCGCGGCGTTCGATGCTGGGGAAGCCACGATGCCTTCGTGGGCCGAATTGGTGGCAGAGCACGCCGATGGCGTGTACCGCTTGGCCTACCGTTTATCCGGTGACCAGCAGGATGCCGAGGATCTCACCCAAGAGACCTTTATGCGTGTCTTCCGCTCTTTGGATAAGTACCAACCGGGTACCTTTGGCGGCTGGCTGCACCGCATCACCACGAACCTCTTTTTGGATATGGTGCGCCACCGCTCCAAGATCCGCATGGAGTCCCTACCTGAGGATTATGAGCGCGTTCCGGGTACGGATATGACCCCGGAGCAGGCCTATACCGTGGCCAACCTGGATCCCGTGCTGCAGTCCGCGCTGGATAGCCTGGCGCCGGATTTCCGTGTCGCCGTGGTTCTGTGTGATATCGAAGGCATGAGCTATGACGAAATCGCCGAAACCCTCGGCGTGAAGATGGGCACGGTGCGCTCACGCATCCACCGCGGCCGCTCCCAACTGCGTGCGGCGCTGGAAAAAGAGGCACAGACCAATGCGGAAGCGCGCATCTTGTTGCGCACGCGCTAGAATCGAATCGTTAGCTCCCCTGCCGCGTGGCAGGGGGGATTAAGTGTGAGTAATCCGGCTGTGGCATGAACGTGAGGAGGGGTGTCGATGGACTCACTGCGCGGACGCCGCACCCTCTCCAGGCTCAGCGTGCGGGGTGACTTTACCCCCGCGCAGGCGAAGGCCCGGGATAAGGCAAAGGCGCGGGCGCGGCGCAGCGATTCCATCGGCCACCTCGGCCCAGAGGCCGTCGTTGCCTTCGTGGACGGGGAGATGGAGCCCAAAGCCATGCACCGCGTGCGCATCCACCTGGTCCACTGCGCGGAATGCCGCGCCGACGTGCACCACCAGCGCCATGCCTCTGAGTGGGTGCGTCACTGCAGCGATGATTCCGCGGTGAAGGCCCCGCAGTCCTTATTGGCCAAGCTGGCGGGAATGGCTACGGAAGGCGTGGCCCCGGGCCCCGATGCGTCGACCCCGGCGCACCGGCCGGAGCAGGATTTCCTGGATAAAGTCGAGACGGTGGTACGCGCGATTAAACACAATCAGCGCGGACAGAACTAAACGGAGGGCGAGGATTTAACCGTGTTTTCTTCCATTGGCTGGCCCGAGATTATTGTCATTGTCCTCCTCGGCATCGTCATCATCGGCCCGGAGCGCATGCCGGAAGTCATCAAGGACGTGCGCGCGGCCATCTACGCCGCCCGCAAGGCCATCAATAATGCGAAGGCCGAGCTCAACGGCGAGATGGGGTCCATCTCCGCGGAATTCGACGATATCCGTGGCCCGCTCAACCAAGCTGCACAGTGGACGCGGTTAGGCCCGAAGGGTGCTATTACCAAGGCGCTTTTCGATGGCGACGATTCCGCCTGGGACGACTTCAATCCCCAGAAGATGGCCGAAGACATTAAATCCGGCACCGCGCCGAAAGAACCCGAACAGCGCGCGCAGGACAACAATGGCCCCGCCCGGCCCACCTTTAACTATGCCGAGGTATATGGCGATACCACCGAAACCACCCAGCAGCCGCCCCAGCAACAACAAAAGCCGCAGCGCGGTGGGGAAGATTCCACCGGCGGCGGCTCTGAGTGGAGCGACGTTACCTAATACAACGCGCTCTTAGTTCACGCCCAAGTTGAGGCTCTTGCCCACGAGGGAATCGGAGCGGATGGCGAGCTTATCAGCAACTGCCCTGATTTCCTTTGCGGCAGGGGAGTCGGGTGCTTCGAGCACGATGGGTGTGCCGGCGTCGCTATTCGAGCGCAGGGACGGATCCAGCGGTACGGACGCCAGCAGCGGCACCTCGTGGCCCAGGATGACGCCGAGGCGGTCTGCGACGATCTGGCCGCCGCCTTCACCAAAGACATCCATGGTGGAGCCATCCGGCATGACCATGGCGCTCATGTTCTCAATCACGCCGGCCACGCGCTGGCGCGTTTGTTGGGAGATGGAACCGGCGCGCTCGGCTACCTCTGCTGCAGCGGCCTGCGGCGTGGTGACGATGAGCAGCTCCGCATTCGGGATGAGCTGCGCAACGGACAGCGCTACATCGCCGGTACCCGGAGGCAGGTCGAGGAGGAGGACATCGAGGTCGCCCCAGAATACGTCCGCCAAGAACTGCTGCAGCGCGCGGTGGAGCATGGGCCCGCGCCAGACGACGGGCGCGTTACCCTCCACGAACTGCCCAATCGAGATGTGCTTAATGCCGTGGGAGATGGGGGGCAGCAGCATTTCATCATCAAGCACGGTGGGGCCGTCGGTTGAGCCGAGCAGGCTGGGCACGGAGTGGCCGTAAATATCGGCATCGACAATGCCGACCTTCAGGCCCTTATCCACCAGCGCTGCGGCAAGGTTGACGGTCATCGAGGACTTGCCGACGCCACCCTTACCCGATGCCACCGCAAATACGCGGGTCGTCGAATCGGGCTTCGCAAAGGGAATCTCGGGTTCGGCCTTGCCGCCGCGTAGCTTTTGCTTCAGCTCGCGGCGTTGCTCATCGCTCATCGCGTCCATGGTCACGGTGACCTTGCCAACGCCGTCGATATCCTCGACCGCGGCACGGGTATTGGTCTCGATGGTGGACTTCATGGGGCAGCCCGCGATGGTCAGATAAATGCCAACGGTGACGTCGTTTCCTTCGATATCGACCGATTTCACCATATTGAGTTCGGTGATGGGGCGGCCGATTTCTGGATCCTGTACGTGGGAAAGAGCCTCGCGTACGGCTGATTCGGTAATAGAGCTAGACATAACTCTTGCCATCTTAGTCACGGCGCTACCTCAGGTAAACACGCCTGCACGGTAGACTCTGTGGGACGTTTAAATCCATCCGTTTGTATCGGTGAACTAGAAAAATTAGAAGGAGCACCCTCAGTGAAGCGCAGCCCCGCCCGTCGATATGCCCGCGCTACTGTTACCGCGGTGGTAGGCGCTGCGCTGCTTGCTGGCTGCTCAGACAAGGTCGAGACCAGCCCCGCTGCGGCACAATCCGAACCGGAACAGGTGCAGATCGTCGTTGACCCTGCAGAAACAGATCAGCTCATCTTAGGCGAGGTATTCCGGCAGTCGCTCTTGGAGGAAGGACGCATAGCCGAATTGAAGAAAGAAGAAACCTTCAAAACACATGGAGGCAAGGGCAGTTCCCTAAACCCGGAAGGCAATTTTTACGTTGGGTGCACCGGCAGCTTTTTAAGCCACTTTAATCCCGGTGAGGCGCGCGATATCTCGGCGGAATATAAAAAGGCAGAAGAAGACAGTGAGCCGGGCGGGGAGGACTTCCTAGCCCGCACCCACATTGCACTCATGTCTACCTTGCCCACTCAACTTGCCACCGTCGAGCCCTCCGGCGCTCACGGTTGTGAGGATGCGCAACCAGAGCTGCCAGAAAACTTCGTGGTCATCTATAGCGATAGCCTCTTTGACCGCGAAGAGGAAAAATCCGTCGCCGCGGTCACCAAATTCATCACACAAAAAGATATCTCTGACATGGTGGAGGCGCTAGAGGATGGCGAAGAGCTGAAGAAGGTCGTCCACGAATGGATGGAAGCTTCCGGAATGGACATTGTCAATGAAGAAAGCGATTCCGGCTCCTCCGGCGGCTCGGATCTGAGCAGTTCTTAAGCTTTTGGTGCGGTCCGTTCTACCCACCGCCCGCCCTTCGCGCTCACCGGCAGGCGCGCTTTAGCGTGCGTTCGGCCTCTTCGTGATCGCGAAGGGTGGGGTAGGCGAACTGGTAAATCTAATCGTCGCACCATTTCTGCGATAGCTGCACCGCGCCCCTTGACGCTCACGGGCGGTGCTTGCCGATGCCCCTCCACCTCGCCGGTGAGCGCGAAGGGCGGGTAGGCGGCTGGCTGGAAGCGAACCTAGCGAGGCGAAGGCAACAGCGTCCATGAAATAGCATTAAGCATGAAAATGCCCCAGTGAGGAAATAACCTCACTGGGGCATTCAGCGCTGTACTGCGCTAGGTGCGGCTTCGGCGATTAAAAGCGATTAAACGTCAAAGGCCTCTTCAAGCAAGTTCTTCTGCTCAATCTGGTGCACCTTGGCGTTACCCGTAGCCGTAGAGGACTGGGCGCGGCGGGAAACGCGGACCATTTCCGGCATATCCGGAATGAGGTTGCGCAGGTGCTCGTTGTAGAACGGCCATGGGCCTTGGTTGGCGGGCTCGTCCTGTACGAACCGGACCTGGGTGGCGTTCGGGTACATCTCGAATGCCTCGCTCAGGCGGTTGAACGGAATCGGGTGGAGCATTTCCACGCGGACGATGGCGATGTCATCGCGGCCGTCAGCCTCGCGCTTCTTCTCCAAGTCCCAGTAGAGCTTGCCGGAGACCAGCATGATGGTCTTAACCTTGTCCGTATCGCCGACCTTCTTGTTATTGACGTCCACGAAGTGGGGGTCATTGATAACAGAGCGGAACTTCTTGACCTCGGTGAACTCCTCAACGGAGGAGGTAGCGGCCTTGTTGCGCAGCATGGACTTCGGGGTGAAGACGACCAGCGGGCGCTTCATTTCACCCAAAGCCTGGCGGCGCAGCAAGTGGAAGTGGTTAGCCGGGGTGGACGGCTGAGCCACGGTCATGGAACCTTCCGCACACAGCTGCAGATAGCGCTCGATGCGGGCGGAGGAGTGGTCTGGGCCCTGGCCTTCGTAGCCGTGCGGCAGGAGGAGAACCAGGCTGGACAACTGGCCCCACTTGGCCTCACCGGAAGAGAGGTACTCATCGATGATGGTCTGGGCACCGTTGGCGAAGTCACCGAACTGGGCCTCCCACGCCACGAGGGCGTCGGGGTTACCCACGGTGTAGCCGTATTCGAAGCCCATGCCGACGAACTCGGTAAGCGCGGAGTTGTAGACCATGAACTTACCGCCGTTGTCCTTGGACACTGCCAGGGAATTGAGCGGGTTGTACTCGTTGCTATTGCGGTGATCGAAGGTCACGGCGTGGCGCTGGGTGAAGGTACCGCGGCGGGAATCCTCACCGGCCAGGCGCACGACCTTGCCCTGGTTAGCCAAGGAACCGAAGGCGAGCAGTTCGCCCCAGCCCCAGTCGATGCCGCCTTCGCGGACAGACTTCGCACGGTCCTTGGCCACCTTGGCCACGCGCTTGTGGTACTCGAAGTCCTCGGGTGGGTTGCCGTAGGCATCGCCAAGCTCGACCATCTCTTCAGCGGTGATGGAGGTATCCAGGCCGCGGGTGAGATCCTGCGAGGAGGTAATACCGGTCTGTTCCTTGGGGCCGGCCTTTTCGGCTTCCTTGTGCTCGGTGAATACTGACTCCATCTGGTCGTGGAAGTCGCGTGCCGCTGCCTCGGCGTCCTCGGCAGACAGGTCGCCACGGCCGATGAGCTCGTTGGTGTAGTGCTCGCGCACAGGCTCGTGGTTCTCAATGACCGAGTACAGCTGCGGCTGGGTCATGGATGGGTCATCGGCCTCGTTGTGGCCGCGCAGACGGTAGACCACGAGGTCAATGAAGACGTCCTTGCCAAACTGGCGGCGGTATTCTGCGGCCATCTGGCCAACCCAGACAACGGCCTCTGGGTCATCACCGTTGACGTGGAAGACCGGGCAGTCAAAGCCCTTGGCCAAGTCGGTGACGTAGTGGGTGGAACGGCCGGAATCCGGGGTGGTGGTAAAGCCCACCTGGTTGTTGACCACGATGTGGATGGTACCGCCGTTGGTAAAGCCGCGCAGCTGGGACAGGTTGATGGTCTCCTGTACGACGCCGAGGCCGGTGAAGGATGCATCGCCGTGGAGCATGACGGGAACGACGGAGTAGCCGTCCTTGCCCTTGTCCAAGATGTCTTGCTTGGCGCGGGCGATGCCCTCCATGACTGGGTCCACAGCCTCGAGGTGGGACGGGTTGGCTGCAAGGGTGACCTTGATTTCACCATCGCCGAACATCTGCAGGTGCTCGCCCTCGGAGCCCAAGTGGTACCTCACGTCACCAGAGCCGCCGAGCTGGCCGCCCTTGTAGTTGCCGTCGAACTCGCCGAAGATATCTGCCAGCGGCTTGCCCACGATATTGAACAGCACATTCAGACGGCCGCGGTGCGGCATGCCCATGACAACCTCGTCGAGGCCCTGGCCCGCAGCGGTATCGATGATGGAATCCAAAAGCGGGATAAGGGTTTCAGAGCCCTCGAGGGAGAAGCGCTTCTGGCCCACGTACTTGGTCTGCAGGAAGTTCTCGAATGCCTCGGCGGCGTTGACCTTCTGCAGGATGTACTTCTGCTCGGCATTGGTCGGCTTTGGCATGCCGGCCTCGAGGCGGTCCTGCATCCAGCTGCGCTCGTCGCGGTCCAGGATGTGGGTGTATTCGGAGCCGACCTTCAGGGTATAAGCAGCGCGCAGGCGGGAAAGCACCTCGCGCAAGGTCATCTGTTCCTTGCCGCCGAAGCCGCCGACGTTGAAGACGCGGTCCAAGTCCCAGATGGTCAGGCCGTGCGTAGCGATGTCGAGGTCGCGGTGATCCGGGCTAGGCAGGCCGGGCTGGGACCAGCCGAGCGGGTTGACATCGGCAAGCAAGTGCCCGCGGGAGCGGTAGGACTCGATGAGCTGCATGACGCGGGTGTTCTTGTCCACGCCAGAGTTGGGGATGTCCTGTGCCCAGCGGAAGGGCTCATAAGGAACGCCCATGGACTCGAAGAGCTCGTCCCAGAAGGCGTCATCAACAATGAGCTTGCCGATGGTGCGCAGGAACTCGCCGGACTCTGCACCCTGGATAACGCGGTGGTCATAGGTGGAGGTCAAGGTGACCAGGCGGCCGACGCCCAAGTCAGCCAGGCGGTCAGCGGAGGCGCCGGCGAATTCTGCCGGGTAATCCATGGAACCAACGCCGATAATGGAGCCTGCGCCCTTGGTCAGGCGAGCAATGGAGTGGCGGGTGCCGATGCCACCCGGGTTGGTCAGGTTAATGGTGACCCCAGAGAAGTCATCCATGGTGAGCTTATTCTTACGGGAACGGGTAACGATGTCCTCGTAAGCCTCAATGAACTCGGCGAAAGACTTGGTCTCGCACTCCTTGATGGCGGCGACCACGAGGGCGCGGGAGCCATCCTTCTGCGGGAGGTCGATGGCCAGGCCCAGGTTGATGTGCTCAGGCTGGACGACGAAGGGCTTGCCGTCCTTTTCCTCGTAGCGCACGTTCATGCCAGGGTGCAGCTGCACGGCCTTGACCATGGCGTAGCCAATAATGTGGGTAAAGGAGATCTTGCCACCGCGGGTGCGCTTCAGGTGGTCATTGATCATGGAGCGGTTTTCCCACATGAGCTTGACCGGCATATCGCGCACGGTGGTAGCGGTAGGAATCTCGAGGGATTCTTCCATGTTCTTAGCAATCGCCTTAAACATGCCCTTGAGCTGGCGCTCGTCGCCGCCCTTATAATCTTCTAGGTCATTCAGCGGAGACTGCGCATTCTTGCCCGCAGAATGCTTCGCCTTCGCGGACTTTTCCTTGGCCTTAGATACAGACTCTTTCACGTTGGTATCGCGGGCCTCTTGCTTGCGGGCGGTGGTAGTGCCTTCGGTCTTCTTGGCCGAGGACGTGGACTCTGCCTTTGCCTTCTGTGGCTGTGGCTTAGATGCTTTAGATGGAGCCTCAGCTTCCGGCTGCGCCTTGGGCGCGCCGTTTGCTTCGAAATAGTCGCGCCACTCCTTGTCTACGGAGCTAGGATCCTTGGAGTACTGCTGGAACTGCTCGTCTATCAGCCACGCATTCGGGCCGAAGATGCTCGATGTGCTCACGGCAGGTTTTCGCCTCATTTCTCTGCTTTAAAATGGTCGTTTATTCGACTTTAGTCCGGACTTTGTACGAGCGCATTTATCACCCGCCAAAGTGTCTGCCTATATGATACGGGCCAATCCCTCACCTTCACTATGTCAGGGGTACTGAATTCGCTCTAAACGATCATTGGGTACCCGCCTCAGTGTGGGAAAGAGGGGAGAGCTGGTGGCGGGCGTGTTCGATGACCTGATTGGCCAGCTTGCGATTGGCCTTCGTGCCAATGACCGCGCCGATGCCCATAGGCATGAGCTTGCCCACCCATGCCCACTTCATGCGCTTGGTGATTTGCTTGGTAAATACCTTGGTCAGGCGGCCATTGATGCCAGATAGCGTGGGACCGGAAAAGCGGGAGAGGGAGGCTACGGAACGCGCCCCCGTGACCGTGCCGAGGTCCCCCACGAAAGTATCAACCACCGCGGAACCCTTCGAGCCAGTCAGTACCACCAGCACCAGGGCGCGGCGGCGCTCGGGCGAGGAGATATCGTCGCCGCGCAGGTACGCGGACGCCAGGATGTACCACGCGGCGGCTTCAAGAAAGACCACGGATTCCGCACCAATGGTGGCAGCACCCGTAAATAGCCCGATGCCGGGCACGGATGCGGAGGCACCAGCGGCCGCGCCCGTGCCGGTAGTGATATTGATGAAGTGCTTGTTAATAAAGCCCTGCAACTCTTGGTCAGTTGCATCCGGGTGATGCTTCTTTAGGTTCTTGACGTATTTGGAAATAACACCAGATTGCACGGATACGGCGCGGTCCAAAGAGTTCAGCAGAGCCTTGGTAAATCGGCCGCTGTGCTCTGGATCGATGTCATATGTGTCAGTAGCTGCGTCATCTGGGGCGGACTTTTTAAATATGGACATGCCTTCTCCCACACCAATCCTTAATTTGTTGGGGCAGTAGTATTAATTGATTTTTTACCTAGCATAGCCCTGGCCTTGAAAGAAGGGGGCGCGCATGTGCGATTCGGATCGCGGCCGGCGTGCAATCTACCTAAGGTAGGGAGTATGCCTTACCCGCAGGATGGTCAACGCGACAGTGGGGACTCTTATTCCGAAGAGTCCACCGCTGCCGCGCGCTTGCGGGCCATGCGCGCACACGAGCGCGCCCGTCAGGCCCACGAGCGGGCACAGAATGCCTACGCGGATGAGCTCACGGTGCGCACGACCTCCGGCTGGGTGCGTGGGGTCATCGAAGAAGACCTTAGGGTAGATCGCCCCATTAGCGCCGGGCCGGTGCGCACGTGGCGTGGCATTCCCTTCGGCGCCTCCACGGCCGGCGACAATCGCTTCCGCGCCCCGCGCCCGGCGCCGCGCTGGGACGGGGTGCGCGATTGCAGCCAATTCGGGCCAATTGCCCCACAACCCACGTACTCCTGGACTGACCGCATCGTCGGCTCCGAGGACTGCCTGTACCTAGACATCGTGCGCCCGCGCACGGAAGAAAAGTTGCCCGTCGTGGTGTATTTGCACGGCGGCAGCTTCATCATGGGCTCATCCCACATGCTCATGTTGCGCGGATTTGAGCTCGCCACCCGTATGGACGTGATCTACGTTTCCATCAACTTTCGCCTCAACGCCTTGGGATATCTCGATCTGCGCAGCCTTGGCGGCGAGTGCAGCGCTAACCCCGCCGTGGCGGATCAGATTCTGGCCCTTAATTGGGTGCGAGATAATATCGCTGCCTTTGGCGGTGACCCAGACTCCGTTACTCTCATGGGCGAATCCGCGGGTGGTGCCGCGGTGCTGGCGCTGATGACCAGCCCGCCGGCCGAGGGGCTCTTCCACCGCGCCATTGCCCAATCTCCACCCATCGCGCTGGTGCATTCCCGCGCCCAATCCACCTTGTGGGCCCGCGAACTTGCCCGCCGAGTGGGCCTGCCGCGTCGGGTGAGCGTGGATGATCTGCGCCAAGAAGACTGTGCGGATGTGGTGCGCTCCGGCCAATCCATGATGTGGCGCGCCGGCGAGCTACTGCACTTAAACTCCTGCTACGCGCCCACGGTGGACGGCGAACTTTTGCCCGAGCACCCTATCACCGCCTTTGAGCAGGGCCATCAACACAAAATTCCGTTGCTGATTGGCACGAATTCGGATGAAGCCAGCTTTGGCAAGTTCCTCTTTCAGCGCCAAAGCGCCCGGGAGCGCGCAGCCCTCCGGCTTTTGGCCTCCTATGATCCCCACCACGCCCCTGAGGTCGTGGCCGCCTATCGCGGCGCGGTCCGCAGGGAGGATTTTGCGCACTTGCTTGCCGATGCCCTCTTCTGGGCACCCTCCACCCGCATCGCCAGCGCCCACTCCGAAGTGGCCGATACGTGGATGTACCGCTTCGACTTCGCCTCCGCCGTCTTGAAGTGGCTGGGGCTAGGCGCCATGCACTCGATGGAATTGGGCAATGTCTTCGGTGATCCCCAATCCTCGCGCGCCTCCCTGTTAACCGGTTGGGGCTCGCGCGCTGAGATGGAGGAATTGACCTCCACCATGCAGGATCACTGGGCCGCGTTCATCCACGGCGGCAGCCCCAAGGCGCAGTGGCCGCGCTATGAGGGCGGTGCGCGCGCGACCATGATTTTTGATGAACAGGCCTATATCGTGCATGCCCCCAATGACGGTCGCCGCAAAGCGTGGGAGGATTACCACATGGTGGAGTGGGGAAGTGGGCGCCCAGAGCTCGTGCGCTCCCTTGGTTTCCAACCACACAGGCGGGATTAGCGGTAGAATCCAGAGTGACCGCGGGCGGCGTCTTGCCCACCGCGGAGACCTCTGCTTCCGAAGGATGGATTTTCACCACCATGAGCTTTTTCGAAGATATCGCTTCCGCATTGGACGCCGAGGGCATCGAGTCCCGCGTCAACGAAGACGTCATGTTCGTTCCAATCACCTCTGATTTGGAAATCCAGTTTGTTGAAATCGATCCTCTCTTGCCTGCCGCCAACGTGTACATCGCTGCGGCGGATGTGGATGAAGACGATGAAGAATTCGAGGCCGTCTTGGTCTCCGTTGCCTTTTCCGTCGAAGACGCCGTAGAAGCCGTCTCCCGCCACATCGCCACCGACCAGGTTGTTACCGTCCTGCGTGACCTCCTGGAAGGTACCGATGAGCGCATCGCGGAATTGGAGTTTGACCAGGATGAACTCAACCCGCACCTCGTGGTGGCGGAAGTAGGCAACGATTCAGAGCTGCGCGTATTAGTAGAAACCATCGACGGCGTGCCCTCTGCCATCGTGCGCTTCTTGGCCTTCGACTTCGATGAAGAAGATATGGAAGAGCTCGAGGATGAGGCCGTCACGGAGCTATGGCAGGTGGATGAGGATGGCGAAGACCTCGATGAAAACGAGCGCCTTGCCCTCTTTGGCAACACCGATTCTGATGACATCCCCATCGTAGAAGTCCCCGCTGAGGCCCTAGAACTTGGTACCTACACCGATTTCGACCGCCTCTTTGACGTGCTCGGGTTGGTCTCGGAACAGGCCCTTGATTGGGAGGCACAGCTCGTCAACTTCGATGAGGATGACTTCGAGGAACCAGACGTCTACGACATTTTTTGCGAAGATGCCGATGATGACGATGACGAGGACCTTGAGTTCTTCGACACCTTCACCGAAGAAGACGACGCTGACGCTGATGACGAGGGCGACAACAACTAAGCCCCTAAGCCGCTTGCTGGAATCCCGCGAACAGGGATTCCGGCGAACGAACGGGCTTAAAGGCGCTATCCACGAGCCATACGTAGGTGGCATTCGGTCCGCGAGAGATCTCGTGGACGGCACCAGCTAATTCTGCGGGGACAAGCGTGCGCACCCATCCTTCCGCCGTGGCGGGATCGACTAACTGCCCAAAGTTATCGGTGATCCGAATAGTAATGAGGTAGGCGGGGATGCGGCTTTCACCGAACCCGCGGATCCTCGCCTTCACTCGTGCTCCCACGCGGTGGCGGGTAATGCTCATGCTGTAGTCCGCGCCACCTGGCGTGGGTGGCAGCTGTTTTATGGGCGGACGCCACGTCGGGGTGGGGCGAGCCAAGGACCGTGGGTGGTGCATGATGGCGGAAATAGAGCTGACGGTCTCATAGTGGTGGTAGGCCAAGTCGGCGGCGATTTCCGTAGCCATGGCATTGGGTTGACTGGGTACTGTGTGCGAAAAGTTCTTATCTACGTTGTGCATGGCACTTACTCTAAACCGCAGGGCCGACATGAACTCGAACAATGCAAACGAATGTTCGAACAAGTAGCCTAAATAGCTTTCAGACCTTCAAAGGCATAAGGTTGCACGTGCTATGAAGAGTGCTAATGCCGAACCGGCGCCCTACGAAAAGCCCAAGGTGCCGCGGGAAATCTGGGTAATGGTGACGGCGGCGTTCATTATCGCCTTAGGTTATGGCCTTATCGCCCCGCTTTTGCCGCAGTTCGTGGTCAGTTTCGATGTATCGATGGCCGCCGCAGGTCTCGTGGTCTCCATCTTCGCCGCCTCCCGGCTGATCTTCGCGCCCGTGTCCGGTTCGTTGGTGGACCGCGTCGGCTCGCGCCGCGTCTACTTGGTGGGCCTGATGACCGTGGCCGTGACCACGGGCCTGGTTGCTATTGCCCAGGAGTATTGGCACATCGTGGTGCTGCGCGCATTGGCGGGGCTGGGCTCGACCATGTTTACCGTCTCCGCGATGGGCCTTATCGTGCGCCTGTCTCCACCGTCGATTCGCGGTAAGTGCTCCGCCACCTATGCCACGGCATTCCTGCTGGGCAATGTCGCCGGCCCAGTGCTCGGCGCCAGCCTGTCCTTCTTGGGTTTTCGCTGGCCATTTTTCATTTACGGCATCGGCGTGATGCTTGCTGCGTTCGTTGTCTGGTGGCAGATGCCGCGGGTCAACCACTCCCAAACCACCACCTCGGACCTGCCTCCCATGCGCCTGCAGGAGGCCTGGGGTGATACCGCATTCCGTGCTGTGCTGACCTCCAACTTTGCCCACGGTTGGATCAATATGGGCGTGCGGGTGTCCGTCCTGCCGCTTTTCGCCGCTGCCATTTTCCATAATGGCGCCGCAGCCTCGGGCCTAGCTCTCGCGGCCTTCGCCGCAGGCAATGCGATTATTCTCCAGTTCTCCGGCCGGTGGTCTGATCTCCACGGCCGCAAACCGCTGATCCTTATTGGCTTGGTGGGCTCCGCCATCTTCATGGTGCTCATGGGGCTGGCCACCAGCGTGTGGTTCCTCTTGCTCGTATCCGCGCTTGCGGGTGCAGCATCGGGCCTTATCAATCCTTCCCAGACCGCCGCGGTGGCAGACATCGTGGGCAACGAGCGCTCCGGCGGCAAGGTATTGTCCGCCTTCCAGATGTCAGGAGACTTCGGCCAGATCGTGGGCCCCATGCTCATCGGGCTGCTTGCCGATGTTTATGGCTTCCCCACAGCCTTCACGGTCTGCGGTGCCATTGCCATCTTCGGCATCATCGCCTGGCTCTTCGGCCGCGAGCCCCGCCAGGAGTCCACGGTGGAAGTAGAGCGCATGCCGAAAAGTAGTTGACGGCAACCGTTCAATGTCGAGGCATCCTGCCCTGGGAGGTGGAGAGTTTACGGAAAATTGGCGCGTACCTCGAAGATTACGGGCAACAAGGCTAGAAGAGCCCGGCAACCTGGGACACGCACAGGTAGACAAAGGCTGCCGAAATGATGCCCATCAAGGTGTTGATGAACCAACCATTGCGCCATTCCTTCGGGGTGTGCTTGGTATTAAGCAGTACCAAGAGCGTAAGACCCAGGAACGGCATGAAGAATGCGCCCAGAACGCCGTAGCCAATGATCAATCCGGTGGGTTTGCCCAGCAGTAGGAGAAGCATTGGTGGGAAGGTCAACCAGATGAGGTAAGCGCGGTAGTACTTACCGCCCGTGCTAGTGCTGGGGTGGCCCTGTGGAAGGTTCTTCAGGTGGCCCACGTAGTCCGCAAACATGAGAGACACACCGTTCCACACGCCTAAGCAGGAAGAGAATGCGGCAGAGAAGAATCCGACGATGAACCACTTAGAAATAAAGGTTCCGTAGCGGGCCTCCAGCACGTCCGCCATGTCCACCAAGCCCTGGTCATTATCGGAGACAGCGACATTAGCGCTGTACAAAAGCTCGGCACCAAGGACAAGCGTAGCCAGGACGAAAATACCGGTGACGGCATAGGCCACCGAGTTATCCATGCGCATGACCTTCATCCACTTGGGCGTGAACCATTTCTTTTCTCGCAGCCAGTAGCCATAGGCAGCAAGGGTAATCGTGCCGCCGACACCACCGGCGATGGAGAGCACGTAGACGAAAGAACCATCCGGGATGGTGGGGACAAGGCCGCGCAGAATCTCTGGAAAATTAGGCGCGGTAATTGCGGCGATGCCCACCACAGTGACAAACATGATGCCAACCAAGACGGCGGCCAGTTTTTCAAAGAGTTGGTATTGCCCCAGCCACGTGAGGATAAAACACAACACGCCGGTCAGGATGGCCCACATGGTCAAGTTCGTGCCGGGAAAGAGTGCGCTTAATGCCAAGCCGGTACCGGACATGGCGGCGGCGCCATAGACCAAGCCCCAGATGACAATGTAGGGCGCGAAGTACCACGAGGTCCAGCGTCCTAGCTCCCGCCAGCCGTGGAACATGGTGTTTCCGGTGGCCAAGCTGTAGCGGCCGACGCCTTCCACCAGCACGATTTTCATAATCGTACCGACGATGACGGCCCATAACAGTGCGTAACCGTAGCGCTGGCCGGCAATCATGGTTGCTACTAGGTCAGCGGCACCGACGCCGGTGGCCGCGGCGACCAAACCCGGACCAACGAGGGTCCATTTCACCTTTGCTTGTGGCTCAGAATCGTGTGTCTGTTGGCCTGCGGCGGAAGTTGCGCCGGTGTGGTTACCTGATTGGCTCATGACACTTCCTTAAGTGGTTGTGGTGTGAATCACTTAAAGGGAATGTATCACTTTCGTGAGTAAATCGCTCCTTGAGTTAACTAATTACTAACCTCCTGGACAATGCCTGGTTGAGCGCCGGGAGCGACTGGAGTGAAAAGCTTGAGGTTGAAGACGACTCTATCCTCAGTGTTCTGCTGATTCTCTTGTGTCTTGAGCTGTGGTGGAGGGTACCGACTGATATTAAAACCAAGATTTACGGTCAAATTATGTAATTCCGTCTATCTCATATTGAAATTTGATTAAACAAACTTTATCAAGGCAGAGGTAATTCAAAATTCAGCAGTATCGGCTATGTACTCGATGCTATTCAGCTATTTAAATGGGATTTGGGGTGCTGCGACGATTGGGTCCGATTCACGGGCTTTTCGCCAGTTGACTCCATCGATGGTCACAAACTTTTCATCTTCATCTGGTTGCAGAGGAAAAAGTCGAACAGACAGGGATTCTCCTTCACCTGGAATAGGGAGTTGAAGCGCATCGGCAATTTCGCGATGAGCGTTGTAATCGCCCAAAATAACGATCCCTTCGGGCTGAAGTGCTGAGCGTGAACCTCCGTTGTAGCGTATCCGCTTCATATAGTCTTTCTGCTGCGCGACGGTCGCTACGATGCCGCGTGGGATTCTCATTTCCTGGGCTGTTCGAAATAATTCGTTCAAGCGTGCGGCGCCCGATTTGAGCGAAAGTATTCTGTCTTTGTCGTCCGGATCTAGTTGCAGAAGGGTATTCGGGGGAAATGGTTCATCAAAGTGCAGCCAGGTAATGTATTTCCTGCCCGCAGCTGAAACTGTCCGTTTTCCATCACGGTTTCCACCTTTGTTGAGTACAGAGTTATCAAACTTGATAAAGCCAACTCGGAAGCGGGAAGTTGCGTCGTCTGCGTGGCAAAGCATGCCATGATGCCCGAGTGCTTCACTAGGTATCATCCAGCCAAAACGAGACTTCGAATATTTACAATCTACTTCGTAGTCTTTGATTTCGAAGTCCATTACTTCGCCGTCATTGATTATGTCGTCAAACTCGCGTCGAATATTGATTTCTACGATTGACCCGAGATGGGCTGATTCAGTTTTGGAAAGCTGTTCAATCGAATAGCGTCCGGTGTGTTGGCCATCGTAGATTTGGTCGAAAGAATCTCGAAAAACTCTGGCGAGCCGTTTTCCATCGGGATCAACAGACTGAAATGCCTCGATGAAAAGGGGGATTGCATTTTCGGGATGGTGCGGAGTGGTCACAATACTTCCTAAGCCAAGGTTGGTTGCAATATTTGAGCTGGTTCGGCGGGCTGTTCCGATTTAGTTAGTGGGCGCTTACGCAATGCTTTTTTGATCTGTTCCCCTATAGCTTTGGCGACAGGGGGTGGGAATGCATTGCCAACTTGTCGCCATTGAGCAGTTTTCCCTCCTGCCCAGTTCCAGTCATCTGGGAATCCCTGGATCACGCCACCCATGCGGACTGTGAGGCGCGGTAATTCTTCTTCGTAGTTTAACGTGAAGTCCGAGGAAGGCGCTTCCTCCGCGATGGAAGTGCCCTTAACGCCGAGTGCCTTCCAAGCCTGCTTTGCCCGTGTGGGGCCTACGTCAGCGCCACCGTGTTTCTTGCTTCCGCCTACGAGAGTCGGTGCAACTGTGTTTGCGTTTGTAGCCCATTTCTCTGCACCTTTCCAGCCATTTTCGGCCATTAGATCTTTAAGAGCTTCTCCAACCGTTACTTGGTGAGGAATTTTGTTTGGCCACGCGAAAAACTCGGAGAACTCTTTCTTTAGAGCTACAAGGATGAAGCGAGGTCGTAGCTGCGGAACTCCGTAATCGGCAGCTTGGAGGAGCTCCCAGAATACCTGGTATCCCAACTCTTCAAGCTTGATAATTATATTTCGGCGGTAGTCAGCGAAGCGCTTTTGGCCGAGTCCTTTTACGTTTTCCAAAAGGACAGCAGGTGGGTCTATCTCATCGATCAGGCGCAGTGCCTCTGGGAAAAGATCACGGTCATCATCGGCCCCTAACTGTTTGCCGGCAATGGAAAATGGCGGGCAAGGAACTCCTCCGGCAAAGAGATCTATTTTATGACGCCATGGTTTGCCATCGAAGTCGTGAACATCCATTTCTAGAACGTTCCACTTTCCATGAGGTCCTGAATCTCCACGGTTGAGGCGTAGAGTCTGTGCAGCCCATTGGTCGACTTCGATGACAGCTTTGTGGGTGAATCCCGCAGTCTCTAGTCCTAGAGCTTGACCACCGGCCCCAGCACAAATTTCTAGTGAAGTTAGTTTGTTATAGGTCACTGGGAAATCCTTTCTAGAAATTTCGTGATGTGGACGCGCTGGGCTCAGAGGTTCAACTATTTTACCTTTAGGAGCATATGCAGAGTGTGGACAAATTGCTAAGCGTGTGTGGAATCTATGTTCGAAATGGTTGGAGGAATCTTGAGAAGTCCTAAATGGTTACGAGACGAGATTCTTCTTGTTGCTGAGGTGGGAATCAAACTTGGGTGGCCTTCGTCTTGTCCGGAGCGAGAACTGAGTCGTGTGACCGCACTCCTGGCTGGGGGATTAATGCACGGAGACGGAGCTGAACTTGGGCCAAAGTTTAGAAACGTAAATGGGGTCGGGCGAAAATACGCTGACCTAAATAGTGCCAGGCCTTCCTATATAGGAAAGCCCACTAACGGAGGTAAAGCTACGGCTGGAATTGCAGCCCTAGCGGAGGAGGACCCTCAACTTGTCACCTATTTAGCGGAGGATGTGCGGAGGATGCTAGCGACTAGATCTTATCGAAGAAAAGACTTGAGCTACCTACCTTTCGATTAGGGGTGAGTTTTTCCACGGCTGGAATATCCGCTGGCGCCCAGGTCAGCTCCATTGCTTCTGCGGGGGTAACCCACCTGGTTGCGTCATGATCGCTCAGGCGAAGCTCGCCGCTGATGAGCGTGCAATAAAAGGTGGTTAGTTCGATGGTGGCAAAGTCGTACTCGTAGGTGGTTGTCGTGAGCTTGGTGCCTACGTGCGCGATGAGGTTGAGTTCCTCGCGAATTTCGCGAGCTAAAGCCTGTTCGGGTGTCTCGCCCGGTTCGATTTTTCCGCCTGGAAATTCCCAATGTCCTTCTAGGGGTTTTCCGGGCTTCTTGCGGCAGGCGAGGAATCGGTTGCCATCGTGAAAGACGGCACCGACGACGCGGATGGGGTTAGACATAGTTCCATTGTGCCTTGAGCTAGGAAACGCTAGACAATAACGTGTTATTTAGATAACGTAATCGCAATGTTCGCGTCAGGCTGTCGCGCGGGCTTGATCATCATGCAAGCTTGAGGGGCGGTCTATCGTGACTTCTACTGATTCAGTTAATTCCTCCATCCAGAGCCATGACGGGGAAGTCCCGCGGCCTGAGGGACGGTGGAAACTCTTTGTTTATAGCGCCATTGGCGCGTTCGTGTTCTTCTTTCCTGTGACGTATAAGGAAAAGAACTCCATTCCTTTGGACCACATGGTCACCATCGTGCGCGATAGCATTCCGGCGGTGGTGCCGTGGCTTATTTTTGCGCTCGCAGTGTATGGAACGGTGCGTAGCTTTAGTACGGGGGCGTTTAAGGAAAGCGCGCTGCAGGCGGTCTTTGCGGTCCTCAATATCGCCGGTGCCATCATTTCCTTCCTCATGGTTATTGACGCGCTGCCGTGGGTATTAGGTGATGAAGATTTGGTTCCCTTCTTGTGGAACTCCATTGCCACGCCGGTGGGGCTTATCGTGCCCATCGGCGGTACCTTCCTGGCATTTCTCATTGGCTTTGGGCTCTTGGAATTTGTCGGGGTGCTGATGCAACCCATCATGCGCCCGCTGTGGAAGACGCCGGGGCGCTCCGCCATCGATGCGGTGGCATCCTTTGTCGGTTCGTATTCGCTGGGCATTTTGGTCACGGACCGCGTCTATCAAAAGGGCGGTTATACCGGCAGAGAGGCTGCCGTTATTGCCACGGGATTCTCCACGGTATCGGCGGCGTTTATGGTTATCGTGGCTAAGCAGCTGGATTTGATGAATATCTGGGGCACGTACTTCGCCGTCACGCTGCTGGTGACGTTCCTGGTTACGGCCATTACCGTGCGCCTCCCGCCGCTGCGGACGATTCCGGATGAATACTGCGAGGATGCAGAGCCAGACCCGGAAAAGCCGGTGGAAGGATCGCGCTTTAAGAATGCGTGGCGCGAGGCGATGCTGGCTCTGCAGCGTGCGCCGTCGCTGCCGCAGGCCATTTGGGATAACCTGCGCGATGGCGTGCGCATGGCCGCGGCCATCGTGCCGTCCATCATGTCGGTGGGACTTATTGGCTTGCTGCTTGCGCGGTTTACCCCGATTTTTGAATGGATTGGGTACCTGTTTTATCCCTTTGCCTGGATAGTGCAGCTGCCGGAGTCGGCGCTTGGCGGCAAAGCCGCGGCGATGGGCATTGCGGAGATGTTTCTACCCGCCACAGCGGTGGCAGGCAGTGACTCCATGGTGCTGAAATTCGTCATCGGGGTCGTGGCGGTCTCTGCCATCATCTTCTTCTCCGCCTTGGTGCCGTGCATTCTGGCCACCAAGATTCCGGTGAAGCTATCCCACCTGGTCATCATCTGGTTTGAGCGCGTCGCGCTCACCATCGTGATTGCGACCCCGATTGCGCACCTGCTGTTTTGAGTTTTATTGCCCGCTTACCGCAGTGAGGTGAGCATTAACGATGTCATCGATAAGCCGCGCCGCCGCCTTGGCGGTGTGGTTGTCTATGTCGAAGGTGGGGTTGAGCTCGACGACATCGACAAGCGCGAGCTTGCCCGTCGCGGCGATGGCGACCGCCAGGGCGCGGATGCGCTCGTAGGCAACGCCGAGGCTGGCCGGGGCGGATACGCCCGGTGCGGTGGAGGCGGGAAGGACATCCAGGTCGATGGAGAGGTGGACCTTGTCCGCGGCGGTGGTGGCCTGGGTGGCGAGCGCGCCGCATTCGGCCGGGGTGAGGTTTAGCAGCTCCTCATCCAGGGTGTAGTTGACGCCGAGCTTTTCGGCATCGTTGAAGAGCACCGCGGTGTTATTGGGGCGGGAGATGCCGAAGACGGTGTAGTCAAAGTCATCGGTGAGCTGGGAAATCTGGGTAAAGGGCGTGCCCGAGGTGGCGTGGTCTGCGTGGCGAAGATCGAAGTGGGCGTCCAAGTTGATGATGGGGGTCGCACCGCGCGCGCGGAACAGGCCGCGGTGGGAGCCGAAGGCGGTTTCGTGCCCGCCGCCCAAGATGATGGGCAGGGTAGTGCTGCGGACGAGTTCTTCGACCTTGTCAGATAGCGCCTCATGGGCGCCGTCGAGATCGTCGGCTTGGGTGGTGATGGTTCCGGCATCGGCAAGCGCATGGCCGTGGTGGACCGCCAGGGAGCCAAGGGCTGTGCGCAGGGCGGCGGGGCCGGCGGCGGCACCTTGGCGGCCGCCGTTGCGCAGCACGCCCTCATCAGAGGCAAAGCCCAGCAGGGTCACGGGCGCGGATTCGGCCTGGTTGATAACGCTATGCCAGCGCGCGTGCTCGGGGCCGGGGCCATCGGAGCGGCCGGACCACTCGGGGGCGGGAGTAAAAAGTGGGGCTGATTCGGTATTCATAGTGCCGATACTAGAAGCGTGCGGTGAATTTGTCTGGCAGTAGCGGAATATAATTGGGCGCTGTGAGTGCTAACCGAGTCCCCGCCGCGCGCCATGCCCTGGACATCCTCAAGCTGCTATCGACTATCGATGTCCCGATTTCCGCCGCCCGCATCCAAGGCGAGCTCGGCCTGCCGCGCTCGACCACGTACCACCTGCTCGCGGAAATGGTCGATGCCGGGTTCGTTGCCCACCTGCCGGAGCACAAGACCTACGGCCTGGGGCTGGCCGCGTACTCGATGGCCTCTGCGTATGTAACCCAGCAGCCGCTGGTGCGCATGGCTACGCGCGATCTGGAGGAATGCGCACGGCTCGTTGGCGGATCCGGCCACCTTTCGCGCATGGCGGGCTCGGAGATTTTATACCTGCAGGAAGTCCGCGCGCCGGGCGCTACCTCGTTGGTTACGGAGGTGGGAGTGCGCCTGCAGGCGCATAAGACGGCATCGGGCAGGGTGATGCTGGCACACCTGCCGGAATGGGAGGTCAAGGCCGCATTTGATACCGCGGGCGGGGAAAATTTTGGTCTCCTTAAAAAGCAGCTGGACCGGGCCCGTGCGCGCGGATGGGACCAAGAGATAGAAGAAATCTCGCGGGGACAGGCCTCGGTGGCGGTGCCCATCCTGGACCACCTGGAGCGGCCCGCGGCGGCCATTGCGGTGACCTATCCCGTGTCCACGCCGGGCGATGGGGTGGAGGCGCTCATTGCGGCGCTGGGCCAGGCCGCGGAGAAAGTCGCGGGGAAAATGTATCGCCAGCGCGAAAAGTGAGGTAGCATGCGGGCTAGCGCGTTAGGCTGTGACGTGAGCTATATTTTGCTGCCCTAAAGACAATAGGAGTCATCATGCCTAATGCATACCCATCTACCGTTACCGTCGGCGTCGGAGCGCTGACCATTGAGGAAGTCGTGGCCGTTGCCCGCTACGGCGCCACGGTAGAAATCTCCGCCGAGGCCCTGGACGAGGTCGCCTCCACGCGTGACCGGGTCGAAGAACTGGCCCAAGACCCCACGCCGGTCTATGGCATCTCCACCGGTTTCGGCGCGCTTGCCCGCCGCCACATTCCAGAAAAAATGCGCGCGCAGCTGCAGCTATCCCTGGTGCGCTCCCACGCGGCCGGCACCGGCCCTGAGGTGGAAGAAGAAGTCATCCGCGCGCTCATGCTGCTGCGCCTATCCACCCTGTGCACCGGCCGTACCGGCGTGCGCCCCGTGGTGGTAGAAACCTACGCCAAGGCCCTTAACGCCGGCATCGTGCCGGTGGTGCGCGAATACGGTTCGCTGGGTTGCTCCGGCGACTTGGCCCCGCTGGCCTACTGCGCCCTAGCGCTCTTGGGCGAGGGCGAGGTGCGCGTGGGCGGTGAGCTCAAGGACGCCGGCGAGGCCCTTGCCGCCGCCGGCATCGAGCCGCTGGAGCTGCGGGAGAAGGAAGGCCTTGCCCTTATTAACGGCACCGATGGCATGCTGGGCCAGCTCTGCCTGGCCATTACTGACCTGCGCGCGGCCGCCAAGACCGCCGATATCGCGACCGCCATGACGGTAGAAGGCCTGCTTGGCACCCTCGTGGTCTTTGCCGATGACCTGCAGCAGCTGCGCCCGCACCCAGGCCAGGCCGATTCTGCCGCCAATATCCGCCAGGTGGCGGACGGCTCCGAGATCCTCGCGGCAGCGCTGGAGGAGTTCAAGAAGAACCAGGTCCAGGACGCTTACTCCGTGCGTTGCGCGCCGCAGGTAGCCGGCGGTTTCCGCGATACCTTGGCGCATACCGCGCAGGTAGCTGAGCGCGAGCTCGCCGCCGCCGTGGATAACCCAGTGGTGGCCAAGGACGGCCGCGTGGTCTCTAACGGCAACTTCCACGGCGCGCCGGTGGCCTATGCGCTTGATTTCCTCTCCATCGTCACCGCGGACCTGGCGTCCATTTCTGAGCGCCGCACCGACCGCTTCCTGGATCCGGCCCGCAACCGCGGCTTGAACGCCTTTCTTGCCGATGACCCCGGTGTCGACTCCGGCCACATGATCGCCCAATACGCCCAGGCTGGCATCGTCAGCGAATTAAAGCGCCTGGCCACCCCGGCCTCGGCCGATTCCATTCCTTCCTCTGCCATGCAGGAAGACCACGTGTCCATGGGCTGGTCCGCCGCCCGCAAGCTGCGCAAGGCAGTCGATGGCCTGCAGCGCGTGCTGGCCGTGGAGCTCCTCACCGCGGCGCGCGCCATCGACATGCGCGAGGGAACGCCCGCTGGCGGCACCGGCGCGGTTATCGCCGCCCTGCGCGAGACCGTTCCTGGCCCCGGCACCGACCGCTACCTATCGCCGGAAATCGAGGAGACCGTGCGCTTGGTCAAGTCTGGCGCGCTGATCGATGCCGTCGAGGCCGCTACGAGCGAGCTGCGCTAACTGCCTCGGCCATTGCCACCTGGCCCGCGTGGGTGGGGTGCATGGGAAAGGAATCGGTATCCTGCCCCGTAAAGTCCACCCACGGCTCATCCGAGCAGGCGGAGTGCTGCGGGGCATCGTCAGGCAGCACGTAGGTGGCCCCGTTGCGTTCGGCAGCCTCGCGCACTGTTTGATTGATGCGCTGGATGGTATCTGCCAACCACTCCCGGTCTGCGGCCGGGATTTTTTCTATGAAGGGGCAAGTCTCGCCAGGATTGATGAGGGGTATATAGCCGGTGGCAATGACCTTCGCCTCAGGTGAGCGGTGGGCGATTTCCCCGTAGACCTTGTCTAGGCGTTGGGGCAGATCGTGCAGTTCCAGTTCTATCTGCGCCCCCGATTCGTCTTGGCAAATATCGTCCGTTGCGCATTGGGTCAGGCGCACAAAGCTGGCATCGTTGCCGCCGATGCTCAAGGAGACAAGGGACGTATCCGCGGCCAGTGCGTCCACCTGGGCGGGGTGCTCGCCCGCGGAGGATAAGACATCCAGCGTGCTCGCGCCCTGGCAGGCGACGTTGCGGAAAGAACTCGTGCTGATTTCCTGCGCGGCGAGTTCTGGATAGGAATCTTGTGCTCTGGCGCAGGAATCGGGCGGATCGAGCGGGAGTGTCGTCGAGCCCATTGCCGCGTAGGAATCCCCGAGGGCCACATAGTTTTCGGGGTCTTCTGGAACTTTCTCTGGCTGGTTGGAACATCCTGCAAGCAGGCAGGTGGCGGCGAGGGCGGGCAATACGTGGCGCATGAATGCCATCGTAGCCGCAGAGTCTGAAATGCCAGACAGTTGGTGACTAAGCAAGCTCTAAATACGTTGTGCATCACACTAAATTGATATCTGTGACGCTCGCCAAGCCCCCGGGAGACAGCCCCGGGAAACCGGCCTTGGGGTAGGGCACGGCGTCGATAAGCACGAGCGAAAGGAAGCCATGTCTGAACCACGCGAAGTCCGCGCACCCCGCGGCACCGAACTCAACGCAAAATCCTGGCAAACTGAAGCGCCATTGCGCATGCTGATGAATAACCTCGACCCAGAGGTGGCAGAGCGCCCCGAGGACCTCGTGGTCTACGGCGGCACCGGCCGCGCAGCCCGCAGCTGGGAGGCATTCGATGCCATTGTGGAATCGCTGAAGGACCTGGAAAGCGATGAAACCCTCCTCGTCCAATCCGGCAAGCCGGTGGGCATCTGGAAGACCAATGAATGGGCACCGCGCGTGCTCATCGCCAACTCCAACCTCGTGGGCGACTGGGCTAACTGGGAGCACTTCCGCAAGCTCGAGGACGAGGGCCTGATGATGTACGGCCAGATGACGGCCGGTTCCTGGATCTACATCGCCACCCAGGGCATCCTGCAGGGCACCTACGAGACCTTCGCGGCCGTGGCCAAGAAGCGCTTCGAGGACAGCCTGGCCGGCACCCTGACCCTGACCGGTGGATGTGGCGGCATGGGCGGTGCCCAACCGCTCGCCGTGACGCTCAACGGGGGAGCAGTACTCATCGTGGACGTGGATGAGCACCGCCTGCGGCGCCGCCAGCACAAGCGTTACCTCGATGAAGTGGTCACCGATTTGGACGAGGCCTTGCGCTTGGTCCTCGATGCCAAGGAAAACAAGAAGGCCCTCTCCGTCGGCCTCGTGGGCAACGCCGCCGAGGTCTTCCCAGAGGTGCTGCGCCGCCAGCGCGCCGGGGAGTTCAAGGTAGACATCGTCACCGACCAGACCTCCGCGCACGACCCACTGTCCTACCTGCCCACCGAAATCACCGTGGATGACTGGCAGTCTGAGGCCAAGGCCGATCCCACGACCTTTACCAAAAAGGCTCGCGAATCCATAGCCGCACAGGTCCAGGCGATGGTGGAATTCCAGGACGAGGGTGCCGAGGTCTTTGACTACGGCAACTCCATCCGCGATGAGGCCCGCCACGCCGGCTACCAGCGCGCATTCGAGTTCCCAGGTTTTGTTCCCGCCTATATCCGCCCGCTCTTCTGCGAGGGAATGGGCCCATTCCGCTGGGCAGCGCTGTCTGGCGACCCAGAAGACATCAAGGTCACCGACCAAGCCCTAAAGGAGCTCTTCCCTGAAAACGAGCACCTGCACAACTGGCTGGACGCCGCCGAGGAGTACGTCGAGTTCGAGGGCCTGCCCGCCCGCATTTGCTGGCTCGGCTACAACGAGCGCCACAAGGCCGGCCTGCTTTTCAATGACCTCGTGCGCGAAGGCAAGATTAAGGCCCCCATCGTCATCGGCCGCGACCACCTCGATTCCGGCTCGGTTGCCTCCCCGTACCGCGAGACCGAAGCCATGCTCGACGGCACCGACGCCGTCGCTGACTGGCCGCTGCTCAACGCCATGACCGCCGTATCTTCCGGCGCTACCTGGGTCTCCCTCCACCACGGCGGCGGAGTGGGCATGGGCCGCTCCATCCACGCAGGTCAGGTCACGGTTGCCGATGGCACCGATCTCGCCGCCGCCAAACTGCGCGCCGTGCTGACCAATGACCCAGGCATGGGCGTTATCCGCCACGTCGATGCCGGGTACTCTCGTGCAGAGGAAGTAGCCAAAGAACGCGGCGTTCGCGTACCCATGGAATTTAAGGCAAGGGATTAAATGAGCACACTTTTTACCGGAATTTCAGAGCTCCGCACGGTCAGCGAGCACGGCACGCTTAACGATGCCGCCCTTATCGCCGACCACGGCACCATCGCCTGGATTGGCCCCGCCTCTCAGGCACCTGCCGCCGATGACCAGGTGGACTTGGGCGGGCGCGCCGTCCTTCCTGGTTGGGTGGATTCGCACACCCACATGGTCTTCGACGGTGACCGCTCCGCCGAGTTCGAGGCCCGCATGTCCGGCGGTTCCTACGAGGCAGGTGGCATCGCGGTGACCATGGACGCCACCAGGGAGGCGGGGGCGGACCGCTTGGATAAGCTCGTCGCCGAGCGCGTGGCCGCCGGCCGCCGCGGTGGCACCACCACCTTCGAGACCAAGACTGGCTATGGCCTCAACACGGAATCTGAAGTGGAAGCCGCCCGCATAGCATCCCAGCACGTCGATGACGTGACTTTCCTGGGCGCCCACCTCGTTCCACCGGGAGCGGATGCGGAAGACTACCTCGATGAGGTCGTCGGCCCGATGCTGGACGGCGTTGCCGAATACGTCCAGTGGATCGACGTCTTCTGCGAGCGCGGCGCGTTCAATGAAGAGCAGTCGCGCCGGGTTTTAGAAGCCGGTAAAAAGTTGGGCCTTGGCCTGCGCGTGCACGGCAACCAGCTTGGCGAGGGCCCGGGTGTCAGCCTCGCGGTCGATCTCGGCGCCGCCTCGGTTGATCACGTGAACTACCTGAGCGATAGTGACATCGAAAAGCTCGCAGCATCTGAGACCGTGGCCACCATGCTCCCAGCCTGCGATCTTTCCACGCGCGAGCCCCTGGCGCCTGGCCGTGCGCTTCTCGATGCCGGCGCCACCCTCGCCATCGCCTCCAACCTCAACCCAGGTACCTCCTATACTTCGTCGATGAACTACTGCGTGACCACGGCCGTCCTGCAGCAGCACCTATCCGTCGACGAGGCCATCCATGCCGCCACTACCGGCGGTGCCACGGCGCTGCGCCGCCATAATGTGGGCAACGGCCTTGATCCGAAGGGCCGCCCCGCGAAGGGAACCCTGGTGGAGGGCGCTGCCGCTGACCTGCACGTGCTCGATGCTCCTAGCGCGGTGCACTTGGCCTACCGGCCGGGTATGCCGCTGAGCTATCGCACGTTCGTGGCGGGGGTATAGCGAGGAATGGAGTTTGCCGCCGGTATCGCGTAGGGTTGGACGAGCAATGAGCATTACCGATAACGCCACCGGCGGCGTAAACGAGCCGGAAGATTTTAATAAGTCGGAATCTCAGGACAACTCGCAAGGTGTCAACCAGGACACCAGGGCTGCGAATACTTCTGAGGGCACCGGCGCTGAGTCCAAAGATTCGGCCAACGACAACTCCCAGGGGTTCGAGCACCTCGGCTTGCCAGATAAAATTCTGCAAGCCGTTGCGAAAGTAGGCTTCACCACGCCGTCCCCCATCCAAGCAGAAACCATCCCGATCCTGATGGAAGGCCGCGACGTCGTGGGCCTTGCACAGACCGGTACCGGCAAAACCGCAGCCTTCGCGCTGCCGGTCTTGTCCCAGCTTGACCCGCAGGCGCGCCACCCGCAGGCGCTCGTCCTTGCGCCTACCCGCGAGCTGGCCCTGCAGGTTGCAGACGCCTTCCAATCCTTCGCGGAAACCCTGAAGGGAATCGAGGTTCTTCCCATCTACGGTGGTCAGGCCTACGGCATCCAGCTGTCTGGCCTGCGTCGCGGCGCCCAGGTCATCGTGGGTACCCCGGGTCGCGTCATCGACCACCTGGAAAAGGGTTCGCTTGACCTGTCCCAGCTGCAGTTCCTCGTCCTCGATGAGGCCGATGAAATGCTGAACATGGGCTTCCAGGAAGACGTCGAGCGCATCCTGGAAAGTACCCCGGACCGCAAGCAGGTGGCGCTTTTCTCCGCCACCATGCCTAATGCCATCCGCCGCCTGTCCAAGCAGTACCTGCACAACCCGGCGGAAGTAACCGTTAAGTCGGAGCGCCGCACCAACGACAACATTAAGCAGCGTTTCCTGCTGATTCCGCACCGCGCAAAGATGGATGCCTTCACCCGCATCCTCGAAGTCATTACCTATGACGCCATCATCGTCTTCTGCCGTACCAAGCACGAGACCGAAGAGGTGGCCGAGGCCCTGCGCGATCGCGGCTACAGCGCCGCTGCCATTAACGGCGACATCGCCCAGGCGCAGCGCGAGCGCACCGTCGACCAGCTCAAGGATGGCCGCCTGGACATCCTCGTCGCTACCGACGTCGCCGCGCGTGGCCTTGACGTCGAGCGCATCACCCACGTGGTGAACTTCGATATCCCGAACGATACCGAGTCCTACGTGCACCGCATCGGCCGTACTGGCCGTGCCGGCCGCTCCGGCGAGGCAATCTTGTTCGTCACCCCGCGCGAGCGCCGCATGCTGCGCTCCATCGAACGCGTGACCAATGCTCGCCTCGAAGAGATGGACCTGCCGTCCGTCGATGAGGTCAATGAGAAGCGTAAGGAAAAGTTTGCGCAGGCCATTACCCAGTCCATGGACAACAAGCAGGCCGATTTCTTCCGCAACTTGGTACGCAAGTACTCGGAAGACAACGACGTTGCCATGGACGACATCGCGGCTGCGTTGGCCGTCATGCATCAGGGTGGCAAGAACTTCCTATTGGAAGACAAGCCTTTGCCCAAGCCAAAGAAAGACCGCCGCGATCGCGATGACCGCAAGCGCGACCGTGACTTCAAGGGTGGCGGCAAGAACCGCGGCGGTTCCAAGCGGCCGGATGGTGACTTTGAGACGTACCGGTTGGACGTCGGCAAGCGCCAGAATGTCCGCCCTGGTGCCATCGTCGGTGCTATCGCCAACGAAGGTGGCCTGTCTGCCAAGGACTTCGGGCGCATCACCATTGCGGTGGGGCACACGCTCGTGGATCTGCCGAAGAACATGGACCCGGCTGTGCTTGACCGCCTGAAGGATACCCGGATTTCTGGGCAGCTCATCAAGATTCAGAAGGATACCGGTCGCCCGCCTCGCCGTGATGGCGGCGGCGGTGGCCGCAAGCACGGTGGTCGCTTCCGCGACTAATTAAACCTCCAAAGGGCCTCTTTTTAGAGGCCCTTTTTTCATGCCCTGTGACCTGTGCTTTTACTATAAACGGGGGTAGTGTGTCAGGGTGGTCTTGTATGGTGTATGGCGAAATCATGTTCTAGTAAATCTCTCGAAAGAAAGTCCATGAATGCGCCATATTATGCCAATACCAATCCAGAAAATTCTACCTCCCGTGCAGCTACGGAGATTAGGAAGGTGGAATACCAGTTCTAGGAGAAGCTTCATCCTGACCCAGATGATGATATCGAAATTATTAGCCAATCCCTGTCTAACTTAACCGGGGCGCGTCAGTCCCGAATTAGGAATATTATTTTCGCCTTCGAGCGATTAAAAGAGCTGCCGCGGCTGCGCGCTCGGCAAGAACAGCATTTCCATTTAGATTTAGACCGACTCATTACGATTGACCAAACCCTAGCCAAACTCGGCGCCATTGATGCGGAGAAGAAGTTGACCATCGATGACGTCCTGACCAACTACTTAACCCCAACCCGTCCCAATCAGAAGCTGCCCTCGCACCGCAATCTCCGCCGCAAGTTACGCGAGCTTATTGTGCGCCTCGATCCCTCTATTGCCGCGCGGGATCCGCGCCGCAAGCAAGCCTATAGCGTTGAACCTACAGGTGGGGAGTGGGCTGCGGTTTGTCTGGACGTCGGGTTAGAAACCGCGGAGATAATTGACCGCAATATTCGGGATATCGCTACGGAAAAGGATCTCACGATGGCTGAGGCCGCAGTGGAGCTGCTGACTGGAAAGGCGCAGGCAAAGGCCAAGGTCGTGTTGAATGTGTATCGCTGCGACCTGCCGGATGCACCCGCCTTTGTACAGAACTTGGGCTGGGTATCTCCGGAGACTGCGGATGACCTACAGGCTCGGGCGACTACGACCAGGCATATGGAGAAGGCCGGTCAGGCGGAGAGCCCCAACTATGTGACGCCGCCGGATATCCGGGCGTTTGTAGAGGGCTTGGATGGCACGTGCCGGTGGCCAGGCTGCACGCGGCCGGCGGTAACTTCCCAGATGGACCATCGGCACGACTTTGCAGACGGCGGGCCGACTTCGGCGGCAAACCTCACTTGCCTGTGCCAGCACCATCACAACATTAAGACCGATGGGAGGGCGTTTTATATCAAGGACCCGATAAGCGGGGACATCGTCTGGCTTTTCGATGACTCTACGTGGGTCTACGACTCCGCGAGGGGACCGCTAGCACCGAAGAACCGCAGGTGGGCGCAGACGGTGGCGCAAGCGACGCAGAAGCGGCGGGAGAATGCGCATGCAGATGCGCAGCAACTAAAAGAAGAACTTCGGGAGGAGTCCAGTCATGAAAAAGGGGACAGTGATGACACTGTCCCCGAAGAGTAAATGGCTTCCTAGATGTACATCAAGATAAGGCAGATGATCCACAGGAGGTTGAAGACGCCGCCGAAAGCGGACAAGGACTTCTTAATGGAGCCCAGGTTGGCGGTATCGCCGGACTCTAGGGCTGCCTGCGCCGTGCGCTGCTTAGGAAGGATAAGGAAGAAGAGCAGGCACCACGCGATGATGGCCACGAGGATGGCGATGTGGAAGTTGACCTGGCTCTTGAAGGTTTCGATATCAGACAGGAACACAGCAAGGCCAAGGACCGGCACGAGCGCGGAAATGTAGCCGTAAGTGTTGGTGATGTTGTGCAGGTTGCGGGCGGCACCGAGGGCCGTCTTATCGCCCTGCGCTGCGCGCTGCAGCTGGGTCTGGTAGATGGACGTGGAAATGCACACGGGGCCAAGCAGAACAATGGCCGCTGCCACGTGCAGGAAGATGAACAAAGTAGTCATGGAGGATGCCCTTCAGTTAAGAAAAGTTGCCTTGTTCACCCTAATCAATTTCCCTGCTAGAAATCGAACCGACATTGCCTTCTCATTGCACGCACGTCTGCGCGGGGCAACGGTAACTCGTAGTTCCGGGCGATTTCTGCGAGGCGCCGCGAGTAATCGCAGCGGTTGGCGGGCGGGAGCCACTCAGAGGGGAGGGAATCGGACTTTTCCTGATTGAGCTCCCGGCTGGTCGCCACCAGATTGAGGGGATCGTTAGCAAAGCGGATCTTGGTGTCTTGGTCCCATTCTGCAGCCCCCAGGTCAAAGGCGGCGGAAAGCGGGAAGATGTGGTCGACCTCGATGGGGGAGGTCGCTGAAATCATCTCACCCGCGTAGGGGTCATAAATCGTGCCGGATTGTGGCCGGCAGTCAGCGAAGTCCTCGCTGGCTTGGTTCTCCATGATGGCCTCACGCGTGGTGCATGCGCCGTTGGGCTGCCAGCCGCCGAACTCGTCGCGGTCGTAGCCCGGCAATTCCGCGCGAGCCGGCACTGTGGAGACATCAAAACGCGGAAAAGGCCACGCATACCATGCGATAACGAGAGCGGTTATGCATGATAGCGCGGCCAGATAATAGGACTTCATGCCCTATTGGACTCCGCGAGGTGCGGGAAGGTTCCTACTTGTTATCGGAAACCTTTTCTGCTGCTTCCTCGAAGTCCAGGGAGTCGTCCTTCTCAACGAGCTTGGCAAGCTTCTCGGCTTCCTCGAACTCGTCCAAGACCTCCTGGTCTGGCTGCTTGGTAGCCAAGGTGACCAGAACGGTAACGAGGAGTGCGGAGAAGAAGCCCGGAACCATCTCGTAGAGGGAATCGCCGAGCGGGGACATGCCCCAACCGATGGCGACGACTGCACCGGTGACCATACCGGCGATTGCACCGGTTGCGTTGAGGCGCTTCCAGTACAGAGCCAGGATAACGAGCGGACCGAATGCGGAACCGAAACCAGCCCATGCGAAGCCGACCAAGCCAAGAATGGAGTCGGACGGGTTGATAGCCAGGAGTGCGGCGATAACCGCGATGGCCACAACGGCGGTACGGGACAGGTTAATCAGGATGCGCTCGTCAGGCTTGCGCTTTGCGATGATGAGGTAGAGGTCCTCAATCAGGGAAGAGGAAACCACGAGCATCTGGGAGGACATGGTGGACATGATCGCTGCCAAGACTGCGGTCAAGATGAAACCAGCAGGCAATGGGTGCATCATGGCCTGAGCCATATCCAAGAAGATGGTCTCGAAGTTCTCTTGGTCAGTGATGGTCTCACCGAACTGGGTGAAGTACACAGTACCGGTAAGCGCAACGAAGATAGCGCCGATGACGGAAAGACCCATCCAAGTGATGCCGTAGAAACGGCCCTGCTTGGCGTCAGAAGGCTTACGCAGCGCCATGAATCGCACGATGATGTGCGGCTGACCAAAGTAGCCAAGGCCCCAAGCGGCGTTACCAACGATAACACCAGCGGAAACACCGGCGAAGAGAGAGAAGTAGTTATCGTTTGGCTCGAGTGCGCCATCGGTGGCGTAGCTGTTTTCGGTAGCGAAGGAGAAGATCGCGCCGGCATCGTCAAGAGCGAAAAGCGCCATGATTGGCACGATCAGCAGGGCGACGAACATCAGCATGCCCTGCATAGCATCGGTGTAGGACACAGCCAAGAAGCCACCAATGAAGGTGTAGAAAATGGTCACTGCGGCGATGACCAACATACCGGTGATGTAGTCGCCACCGAAGGTGGACTCGAAGTAACGACCACCGGAGACCATGCCGGAAGAGACGTAGAAGGTAAAGAAGAAGATAATGATAACTGCGGAGATAACACGCAGCAAGCGCGACTTATCGCGCAGACGGTTCTCGAAGAAGGAGGGGACCGTAATGGAATCGCCCGCAACCTCCGAGTAAGCGCGCAGACGTGGCGCAATCCACTTCCAGTTAGCCCATGCACCGATAAGGAGGCCGATAGGCATCCACAGCTCGGAAAAACCGGAAAGGAAGAGCGCGCCAGGCAGACCCATAAGCAGCCAGCCGGACATATCAGATGCGCCGGCGGAGAGAGCAGCTACGAATGGGTGCAGGCCACGGCCGCCCAAAACATAATCGTCATATTCGTCGGTTTGTTTGTAGCTCCAGTAGCCAATGGCTGCCATTACGAGGAAGTACACAATCATCGCAATGACGTACCAAGTTGATTCTTGCACGTTTCACTCCTTGTAGTGATTTGTCGGACATTCTTACGTTAACGGTGACTTCAGGTTCACCCAAGCTAAAATTCAGTTGTGGCATAGATCTCTGGTGATGTTTTTCACCGTTTAACTGCGTAAAGACGTGAATATAACGAGCTTGTAACAAAACTATACGGGGCTGCTATGCTGGCGGTTATGGCTTCTTACCTTGTGCATGGCCTCTGGCTGCCGGTTTCGGGGCTTGGTCTATGGATTGAGCAGGTAGAAGGGCACAAGATTGTTATGCCTTCGGCCGTGCCGGAAGGGACGTTTCCGCAGGCAATTGATGCCATCCTGGCTAAGAAATCCTTCCGGAACCGGGCGCGCGTATCACTACGGACTCCAAAGGGCAAAGACGTCTCGCTCATGGTGCCCATGGCCATGTTTGCCCCAGAAGAAGCAGTAGAAGCCCTAGCCCAGCTGGAATACCTGGATCATCATCCACCGGCATCGATTGCCCCGGATCTGCACTGGCTCATTCACGCATATAGTGGCCTGAGCAAGTTTGTCCGCGCGGGCAGGGTGACGTTCCGGTTGGCGTACCAGGCCAACGAGTGGTTTCCCATGTGGCAGCTGGCCTCGGGTTTGGGTGAGCGCGGTTGGCTAGCAGAAACGATGGCCGCGGCCCCCGGGATTCTCCATATAAATAATAGAGCCCTTTCAGATGACCTAGCGGATGAACTGACGCATTGGATTGCCAACCGGGAATTGCAGCCGCTGCTTAATGAGCCCCGGCCCATGCCTTGGCACGACTTCGCCCGCGCATTGCTGACGACGGCCCCTATCCGCCGCGGCCGCGCGCAACTGCTGCGTGGGCTCAATGAATGGAAAAATTCCATTTACCAGGTGGAACTCCAACTCGTCTACATCGTGGAGGAACCGGAAGAACAGGATCCAGAAGACGCAGCGTGGCCGATTCGTGTGCGGGTGCGCTCTGGAACGGATTCGCCGCGGCCGGTATCGGCGGAGGAGCTGGATAGGGCGAGCATCGAGAAGCTGCGCGAAAACCACCGCAAGGCCGTGCATGCGGCACCGAGCCTGGGCCAGAGTACGCAATTGCCCCAGCCCGGCGACGGCGATTGGGATGTCTACCTGGACACGGAACAGCTCACGCAGTTTATTGCGCACGAGGTGCCCGAGCTGAAAAAGCGGGGCATTACCGTCATGCTGCCCAAATCGTGGGCGCAGATGGATACCAAGGCCAAGCTGGAAACCCGTGAGGCCAGGGACCCGGCCGAGGCCGCCACGAAGAAGCACATCGGCATGAATCAGCTCGTGGACTATAACTGGCGCATGTCCGTGGGCGATGTGGAGCTTACCGAGTCCGAGATGGACGAGCTGGTCAATTCCAAGTCCGGGCTCATTCAGCTGCGCGGCAAGTGGGTCATGGCCGATACCCAGGTCGTATCCAAGGTCTCGTCCTATATGGAGGAGCTGGCGGATAAGTCCCGCGAGCGCGCCAAGAAAGAGCTCGAGCAGCTGGCGGCCTCGGCGGAGATGGCCAAGAAACTAGGTGAGCCGGGCTGGCAGCAGCTCATGGCGGAGGTCGAGCATCGCCGCGCGGAGTTCAACGAGAAGAGTGAGCACCAAGTCACGGTGGCGGAGCTGCGGGAGCTGGCGCTTGAGTCTATGGCCCAAGAGCCGATCGAATTTACCGGCAGCACGTGGCATACCGCGTTGCTTGGCGGTATGGATACGGTTGCGCCTAAGCGGGTGGACATTCCGGAGACCGTACATGCAGAGCTGCGCGAGTATCAGCGCACGGGCGTGGACTGGCTGTATTGGATGTCGCGCAATAATATTGGTGCCGTGCTTGCCGATGACATGGGGCTCGGCAAAACACTCCAACTACTGTCCCTTTTGGCGGTGGAGAAGGAGCGCGGTGAACAAACCGGGCCCACCTTGGTCGTCGCACCGACTTCCGTGGTAGGTAACTGGGCTCGCGAGGCGCGTCGCTTCGTGCCGGATTTCGAGGTCATGGTGCAACACGGCGCGGGGCGGCCGAGCGGGGAGAAGTTCCTCGAGGCCGCCGCGAAAGCCGATCTGGTCATTACTACCTATGGCACCGTGAGCCGGGACTTTAACCTCTTGGGCGAGGTGTCTTGGCAGCGGGTGGTTCTGGATGAGGCGCAGGCCATTAAGAACTCGGCCACGCGTTCCTCCAAGGCGGTGCGATCGCTGCCGTCTGAACACCGCGTGGCGCTGACCGGTACGCCGGTGGAAAACCGCCTGTCCGAGATGCGGTCCATCTTGGACTTTTGTAACCCAGGGATTTTGGGCACGGCGTCCTTTTTCCGCAATCACTTTGCCAAGGCCATCGAGCGCAATAATGATGAGGAGATGTCCGAGCGCCTGCGCGCGCTGACCGCGCCTCTCATCCTGCGCCGCGTCAAGACCGATCCCAATATCATCGATGATCTGCCGGAAAAGTCCGAGCAGATTCTTACCGTATCCATGACCACCGAGCAGGCCGCGCTGTACAAAGCGCTGGTCAATGAGGTGAAGAAGAGCTTGGAGGATGCTACGGGCATCAGCAAGCGCGGCATCGTCTTGGCCTCGCTGACGCGCATTAAGCAGATCTGCAATCACCCGGCGCATTACCTGGGGGATGATTCACCGGTGGTTATCAAGGGCAAGCACCGCTCGGGCAAGGTGAAGGAGCTGATGCGGATTGTCGATGCCGCTACCGAATCCGGCGAGCGCCTGCTGATCTTTACGCAATACAAGGCCTTCGGGGCTATCCTGCAGCCCTACCTGAGCGGGCAGCTGGGCCATGAGATTCCCTTCCTGCACGGCGGGGTGACGAAGAATAAGCGCGACCAGATGGTGGAGGACTTCCAAGCCGATGATGGCCCACAGGCGATGATCCTTTCGCTCAAGGCGGGCGGCACGGGCCTCAACCTAACTGCGGCATCGATCGTGGTGCACATGGACCGCTGGTGGAACCCCGCGGTGGAAAACCAAGCCACGGACCGCGCCTTCCGTATTGGTCAGCGCCGTAACGTGCAGGTGTATAAGATGATTACCGCTGGCACGTTGGAAGAATCCATTCAAGACATTTTGGATGGAAAGACGCAGCTGGCTGGTTCCGTCGTCGGCGAAGGCGAGGGCTGGCTCACGGAATTGGAGCCGGACCAGCTGGCAGAGCTCATGAGTTACCGGGGAAAGGAGTAAGCGGATGGCCGTTAAGGGCGATGACAATGTCATCTACGCAAACTTTGGTACCCGCAAGCGCGTGAGCACCCCGGATGAGGTCAACCATGTTGACCGCAGCGGGCGGCTACTGTCCAAGACCGCAGCCCGGATTTCTTCCTTTACCAGCCATGATGCGGACCGGGGACGGATTACCCGCGGGCGCCAGTACGCCGAAGGCGGTCACGTCGTTGGCTTGGAGATCCGCAACGGTGCCATCCATGGGCGCGTGGCCGGTTCCCAGAACGAGCCTTTTTCCGTACTCATCCAGCTGCCGTACCGCGATAATGACGATATTGCGGCACTCGCCGGCCAATTCGCGCGCACGCCGAATTCCGTAGCGAATGCGCGCAAGGGCCTGTTGTCTGAGGAAGCGCTGGATACCTTGTTTGCCAGCGAGGTCGAAGATCTGCGGCTATCCTGCACCTGCCCGGATTCCGCGTATGCCTGCAAGCACATCGTGGCGGTGGGAGATAGGCTCGCCACCCGCGCGGATGCGGATCCCGCCGTGATTTTCAATATGCGCGGGCTGGACTTTGCGCGCTTGGAAAAGGCCGTCATGGAGCAATCGCAGCAGGTCTCTCGAGAAAGCTTTGGAGCTAGCGATTTATCCGCGGAAGAAAAGAACGACGTGTTCTGGAATGGCCGCGAGATGCCTAAACTGCCGCACCCCAAGGTTGCCCCAGCGCTGGAAGATTCCGATCCGGACCTCTTGCGCAAGGCCCTGCGGGCCGTATCGCATACCAATATTGACCTCTTGCGGGCCGTGTCCGATATTGAAGACCTCTACTACCACTTAACGCACTGATTATGATTGCAACGACCTTTATCCACACGTCCGACTTCCAGCTGGGAATGACCCGCTGGTTCTTGAAGGGGGAGGCGCAAGGTCGTTTCAACGATGACCGCGAGTCCGCCATCATGCACCTAGGCCAGCTCGCGGAGGAGGTCGGCGCGCAGTTCATCGTCGTGGCGGGCGATGTATTTGAACACAATGCGCTCTCCCGAGAAATTTTGGCCCGCGCTACCGAGATGTTTAAGCGCTTGCCCGTGCCGGTGTATGTGCTGCCGGGAAACCACGATCCGCTGGTCGCGGACTCGGTATTTTATCGCACCAGCGCGGATAACGTGCACGTCATCGCGGATTCAGAACCCATCGCGGTGGGCAAGGGCGTGGAATTGGTGGGGGCGCCGTACTTGTCCAAACGCGCCAACCACGACTTGGTGCGCCAGGCCTTGGAGCCGCTCGAACCCACGGAGGGAATCCGGATTGCTGTGGGCCATGGACAGGTGGATTCGCGTACTAGCGGGGGAGATGCCGATACCATCGACCTGGAATTCGTAGAGCAGTGCTTGGAGCGTGGGGTGATCAATTACTTGGCGCTGGGCGATACCCACTCGACGGCCAGCCTGGGAAAGACCGGCCGCGTCTGGTTCTCTGGGAGCCCGGAGACCACGGACTTTAAGGAATGCTCCACCGGTGGCGGCGAGGCCGATTCCGGGAACGCGCTGGTGGTAAGGATTGAGGGGGAAGACATAGACATCGATAAGCGCAGCATCGGGCGCTGGACGTTTGAAGCCCTCGATGCCTCCGTCAATTCCACCGAGGATGTCGAGCGCTTCCTGCGCAGCTTGGAAGAGTACCCGGATAAGGTGCGCACGGCGATTAAATACAGCCTGCAAGGGACCCTTGGCATTGCGGCGCACGCCCAGCTGCAGCGCGGGCTGGATGAGTTGGAGGCGGTCTTTGCCTCGCTGCGCCCGCGCGAGCGAACCATGGACCTGTTCTTGGAGCCTAGCGAAGACGAACTAGCCAACCTGGACATTTCCGGCTATGCCGCCGACGCCCTGCAAGAGCTGCTGGAAAACCGCGAGGATCCGGTGGCCCGCGACGCCGCCAACCTGCTATTTCGCTTGGAAGGATAAACCACATGCGCATCCACAGCTTAGAAATTAAAAATGTCCGCGGCATCGAGCATTTAGTGTTGGATGACCTTCCAGAAACCGGGGTGGTGGTCATTCACGGCGAGAACGAGGCCGGTAAATCCACCATCGTGGAGGCCCTCGATGTGGTGCTGACGGAAAAGCACACGGCGCGCCCCAGCGGTATCCGGGATCTGCAGCCGGTGGGCAAGGACGTATCGCCGGAGGTCATTGCGGATATTTCCGTGGGGGAATACCGCTTTCGCATTGCCAAGCGCTGGCTGCAGAAGAAGTACTGTGAGCTGGCCATCTCGTCCCCGCGCCACGCACAATATACAGGCCGCCAGGCCGATGACGAGCTGGAACGGATCTTAAGCGAGAACATGGATCGCCAGCTTCTTGATGTCCTCTTTATGCGCCAGGATGACTCCAATGACGCTATCTCTGCAGTGGGCATTCCCTCGTTAACACAGGCCCTCGAGCAGGAGTCCGGCCTGGCAGAGGACGAGGTATCCGGCGATGATTCCCAGCTTTTGGGCAAGGTAGATAAGGAATACAAGCGCTACTACACCGAAAAGACGGGCAAGGCAGCCGGCGGGTATAAAAAGGCCCAGGAGACCTTGGAGCGTGCCGAGCAAGAGCTGGAGGAAGCAACCGCTGCGGTGCGCGGGCTCGATTCCGTGGTGGAGCGCTACGAGCACCTGGAACACCAGCAAGAAGAAGCCGAAGCGCAGCTTCCCGGGGCCCGCCAGGACCTTGCCGAGAAGCAAGCTGCCGCGGACGAAGCCGTGCAGGCCCAGCACCAGGTGGATGCGCACAAGGCCGAGCTCACCCGCGCCAAGGAGGATTTCCAGCGCGCGAAGGATGCGCAGTCTAAGCGCCAGGAGATGGCCGAGGCGCTCGAGGCCGCTGGCACCGCAAAGTCGAGCGCCGCGGATAAACTTGCGACCGCCCGCGAGAAGGCCGCGGAGGAAAACGAGAATAAAGAGGCGGTGGAAAAGAAGCTGGCTACCGCCAAAGAGGACTACGCCACCGCGCGCACAACGCTCAAGCAGGCGCGGCTGCATCAGGACAAGGAGACCTTTCAGCGCCTGGATAAGCGCCTGCTCAAGGTAGAGGAACTGGCACGTGGCGTGGGGAAGGCTCAGGCGGAGATCGCCCAACGCGGGCGCGAGATGACCGCCGCGGATGTCGAGGAACTCCGCAAGGCGGATGCCGATCTCGGCTTGGCCAAGCGCCTGCACGATGCCACCGCCGCCAAGGTGGAATTTTCCGGGCCCGAGGGCGCGGAGATTGGGGTGGATGGGAAGCTGGTGGACATCGGCAAGCAGCCTGCAGTTGAGCTTGTCGATGGCCGCGAGATCACCATCGGCGATATCACCGCCCGCTTTGTGGCCGGTGCGTACTCTTCCGATAAGACCCAGCGCGAGGTGGATCAGGCCGAGACGCGCCTGCAGGAGCTTTTCGATGCCACCGGCGTGGCATCCATCGCCGCCGCCGAAGCTCTGTACAAGGCACACAGCGAGCAGAATGCCGGGTTGGATGCCGCCACGCGCAAGCTCGAGAGCGAGTTGGGGCCGGATGATTTGGGCGAACTGCGCGCCCAACACGCGGCGCTGAAGGAGAAGGTCGCCGGGCTCGATGATGCCCCGGTCATGGATTTATCCGCTGCAGAAGAAACGGAGGAAGAGGCGCGCGAGCTTGTCGATGCCCTCGACCGCGAGCTTATTCCCTTCCGCGATAGCCGCATCGCCCACGACGTGGTGCGCTTGGAGGCCGAGCTCGCGGCCGCCACCGAGAAGGCCGAGCGCGCCGAGCGCGAGCTGACCGAAGCGCGGGAGAAAACCTCCGATGCTGGTTTGGAAGGAGAAGCGGAGCGGCTGGGTGCGCTGGTAACCCGAATGCAGGAACAGCTATCTGAGATGGAGGCCGTGGACCTAGCCACCGCTCAGAGCTTGGTGGAGGGCGCGCAATCGCACCTGGAGTACCTGCAAAATCAGGTGCAAGATTCCAAGGTGGAACTGGGCAAGCTGTCGAGCGAGATTAATTATCACTCCGGCGCGGCAGAGCGCGAGCAGCAGGCGCAAGCGGAAGCAGAAATGGCGCAGGCAGTGCTAGAAAGCGTGAAAAAGCGCGCGCTGGCGGCACGCTACCTGCGCGAGCTGCTGCTCAAACACCGCGATGCCGCGCGCCAGCGTTATGCCGAGCCCTTCGTGGCGGCACTCGCCCAGCTGGCCCGCACCATCTACGGCGGGGACATCAGCTTTGAACTGGCAGATGATCTTTCCGTCACCGCACGCACCCGCGATAATGAAACGGTGGCCATAACCAGCCTGTCTGGAGGCGCGCGCGAGCAGCTGGCCATCCTTACCCGCTTTGCCATCGCGCGCTTGGTGGCGGGGGAGGAAACCGTGCCGGTCATCGTCGATGACGCGCTGGGTTCTACCGACGCGCACCGCCTGCAACTCATGTCCACTTTGTTCTCACAGGTAGGCCGCGAGAACCAGGTTTTGGTCTTTACCTGCATGCCGCAGCGCTATTCCCGGGTGCCTGGGCGCAGCGAGCGCGACATCGCCACGCTGAAGGAGGTAATCTAGTCCTTATGTCTGAACAAACCCGCTGGTTAAACGATGATGAACAGGAGCTATGGCGCCTATTACTGGCCGCGACCCGCAAGATAGATAGGGGCATGGACGAGACGCTCAAGGCTGGCGGGGAGATCTCCGTCTCCGAGTTCGCGGTCTTGGTATCCCTTTCGGAAGCCCCAGATCAGCACCTGCGTTTGCGCGACCTGTGCACGGAGCTCGCCTGGGATCGCTCGCGCGCCTCCCACCAGGTCACCCGCATGGAAAAGCGCGGGCTCTTGGTTAAAGAAAAAACCACCGATGATGGCCGCGGGGTCAACGTGCATATCACGGAGGCAGGGCTCCACCACCTCGAGCGCGCGGCCCCCGAGCACGTGGAATCCGTCCGCCGTTTGGTCTTCGACCACCTCCACGAGGATGACGTTCCCGCACTCAAGCGCTTTTTCCATGGGGTATTGCAGGTCAATAACATCCCCGGCTATTCGGGATTCGTCCCGGATTCTTTATTGAATGGAGGAAAATAATACCGCCATGATGGGACAAGAACTTTTCGAGCACCCTAAAAAGCAGTATAAAACGTATGGCTTGACGGCCTTGGGCGAGCTGGGCCAGCGCATTGGTGATCCGGAGGCCTTTGCCGAGGATCGCGCCGATGCCGATCAGATTGCCGCGATGGAAGAAGCCTTAGAAGCCTATCCCGATTCCGCGGTGACCTTTGATGAGGATGCCGATGCCTGGATCATGGGCGCGGAAGAGGACATCGAGAAAATGTTCGCGGACCGCGAGGCGTTCCTCGAGGCTTTATTGAATGATGAAGATCCAGGGATCTAATGCCACCGCGGAGACCATAAACTGTTAAGATACTTTTAGTTAATCTTCGGTGAAGCGAGAGGTTTTATCATTATGAACGAGCGCGAGGCTCAAGAACAACGCGAGGCGGCGGCCCGCCAGCAATCCGAGGGCTGGGTTTCCGTTTTTGTCCAGTGGATCCCCTGCATGCTGCTAGCCCTAGTGCTGGTTGGCGCCATGTTCTTTGGCATGTACTACATCGAGCACGGCACCTTGGATATCACCCAGCCGATCACCAACGAATTCATCGTTGAGTAATCCTGCGCAGTAGAACAATCCGGCCTCCCCTTAGAAAGTGGGAGGCCGGACTTATTTTTATTTCTTGAGCACCTGGCGCCAGGTCATCTTCTTGCCATTATTCAAGATGGCGCGGCGGTAGATGCGCGCAACAACGATGAGAATCAGCACGGTAACTACAGCGAGGACCGCATAGCTTCCCGTTAAGCCCAGCCAGCTCATATTGCCGCTCGCGACTTGGAGGGGAGCGACCAACATGGAGACTGGCGGCACCCAGCCCATGACCTGCATCCAGGTGGCATCCAAGTTCGTCCAGCCAAACATGGTGATATACATGGTGGCAAAGACGAGGAGCAGGATGGGCGTCTGCGTCGATTGCAGATCCTCGGTGCGCTGCACCATGGACCCGGCTGCGGCATAGAGACTGCCGAAGAACAGGAGGCCGAGGATTTCCCCGACGAGCAGGGCAGCGATTAGGCCATAATCGAGCTGGATTTCGCTCGCTGCGCCAGTAAATGCCAGGGAGGCCACGCCGCCGTCCAGGATGAGGAAGGTGCCGAGCAGCCCGATGATGGTATTGCCAATGACCTTGCCGGCCAAGAAATCCACCGGGCGCACCGTGGACAGGATGATTTCGACCACGCGCGAGGATTTCTCTTCTGTAACGCGGCCGCCGATGAGCCCGGCGAAGGTCATGATGGAAAAGACCACCACCATGGAGGCGATAAGGACAATGGCAACGGTGCCCATCTGGGCCTCGGAAGTCTCATCGGCTTCCAGATCGACCGCGGTCACTTCGGCTGATGGGGTGGCGGCGGCAAGCTCTTGGGCATCAATATTCAGCGTATTTAAGGCCTCTGCCTGCGCCTGCGCTGCGACCACCTGATTGACCGTGGTGGAGATGGTGGTGGAGGCAGTGCCGTTGGCCAAAAGCTCCCACCCCTCGTCGCCGGCGGGCACGAGCGCGGCGTCGACATCGCCGGCATCGATAAGCTGCACCGCGCCATCCCGGTCATCGGCGGCCTGGGCCTCCAGCCCGGAATCAGCGAATGCGTCTGCCTCCATGCCCACCACGGCGACGGAATCTGGTTCATCGTCACCACCGGACAGCAAGTCAATGATAATGGGGGTGGCGATGGCACCAATGATAAGCAGCAGCATCATGATGACAACGGATTTGGTCTTAAGGGCAACCGCCATTTCGCGCTTGGCGACGGTCCCTATGGTCTTCATTGCCGAATACTGCATGGGCTAGGCCTCCTCGGTGGTGGTGCTGGTGACGACGTCTTGGAAAAGCTCGGTAAGGTCGGGGACCTTGAGGCCGAAGGAGTGGACAGGGCCAGCGGCCATGGCAGCGCGCAAGATGGCTTGGTCATCGGTGCCGGCATCGGCTTCGAGCACAACGCCCTTATCTGTTTCCTCTACCAAGTGGGTGCCCTCCGGGTACCAACCGCGAGCAGGGGTTTCCACCGCATAGCGCGAGGCGCCTTGGGTGCGCAGCTCGTCTACCGTGCCTTCTGCCACCATGCGGCCTTGCGTGACGATGCCCACGTGATCGCACAGGCGCTGCACCAAGTCCAGTTGGTGGGAGGAAAAGATGACCGGCACACCGCGGGCGGCGCGCTCGCGCAGCATGTCAGACATGACATTGACCGCAACGGGGTCCAAGCCGGAAAAGGGCTCATCCAGAATCAACATATCGGGGTCATGGATGAGGGAGGCGGCCAGCTGCACGCGCTGCTGGTTGCCCAAGGACAAGTCATCCAGCTTGTCTTTCTGGCGTTCACCTAGCCCTAGCTGCTCCAGTAGCTCCGTGCCGGATTTCTGGGCGGCCTGCTTGCTCATGCCGTGCAGGGTGCCCAGGAACGTCAGCTGGCTAAGCAGCGGTTCCTTGCCGTAGAGTCCGCGCTCTTCGGGCATATAGCCAATGCGGCGGCGGTTATCGTCATTAATGGGGGAGCCATCGAAATAAACTTCGCCGGAGTCTTTCGCGAGTACGCCAAGGGCGATGCGCATGGTGGTGGACTTGCCCGCGCCATTGGAACCGACGAAGCCGAAGATCTCGCCCTCCTGCACGCTAAAGGTCATATCCCGCAGCGCGCGGACACTGCCAAAAGATTTATTGAGATGGTCGATTTCTAAGGTGGGCAAGGGGGATCCTCCATGGCTCGCCTATACTGCATAACTTTCGTGGTTCTAGATACCTTAGTATTTCATAAACCTAACAGTTTGGCTATGGAATCCATTGAAAGCCAGGTTGCATGGGTCAAGCCCCACCGAGTAGGTAGGAATAGAAAGTGCTCTCCACGTGCTGTAGCGTTTAAAACAAGCAGGAAGGAGGTGCACAATGAAGCAATACACTGCTCATCAAATCGCAGAATGGCTCGTAGCTTGGGCTGAAGAAACCGAAGAAGCCGAGCTCACACCGCTGAAAATTCAAAAGCTTCTTTACTACGCAAAGGGCCTTTACATGCGAGCCTCCGGAGGGGTGCCGCTCTTCAATGAACGGATGGAAGCATGGGCCCACGGACCTGTCGTTGTAGACATCTACCGCGAACTTAAAAAGTACGGTAAGAGCCCGATCGACCCCGATACTTTTATTTCTGATGACTTCAATTGGGATGATTATCGGCCTGTAGAAGATACCCTGATTGACGTATGGAATAAGTATGGCCCCTATTCGGCGTGGGCTTTACGTAATAAAACCCATACGGAGTCACCTTGGAAGAAAAACTTCGTTGAAGAAAAACGGGGGCTTGAGATTTCTGATGCCGACCTTAAAGAGTACTTCGACTAGGTATGGCAAAGAAAAGTAAGAGACGTGGCACGCGCCCGGTTTCGAAGAATCACAGTGGTGCAGATACAGGCGTCTTGAGCGCAATACGAGCGGCATCAAACGAATACCCGCTCCTGTCCACTAGGTTTCTGCAGAGCGGATGGGGATTCGGGCAAATGACCGATAGGATGCGCCGCGAATTCCTCGATAAATGGCACAAACGCTCACTAATTTCTTGGACAGATCTCGTTAATCACCACAGGCACGGGCTCGGCTCGGAATTTATCCCAAAAAACGAAATCAAAGCTCAAATACCTAGGCAGTTCCAAGAGCTAACCAAATTCCGCGTGTTCCGGCACCAAGAGAACCTTCCATTCGTTGGCTGGAAAGACGGTGGAATTTTCTACGTTCTATGGATAGAGACTAAGTATGGGGATCTTTACTCACATTAAAGCGGGGCCCGCGACACCTGCCACGCGCTGGTCCTAGCCCCGTCTCACAATTTTCGCTCGGCTTTTGCGTCCGTGATTCGCGGGCTTATTTTTTCCACACTTTCTTGTAGGTGGCACAGCCAAGTGTAGCCACCGCAACGCCGGTGAGGATGGTGCTGAAGATAGCGAACCCGTTGATGACGTTGATGATCAAAGATATGGCTAGTAGGGCCAGGGCGATGAAGTAGAGAGTTCGTGTGGTCATGGGTTTATCCTTCCGTTTAGAATTGGAGGGGTAGCCCGGAGGTTCAGGATGGTAAGGGCTTCCTGAACCTCCGGTGGCTACTTAATCCGCAAACGGGGCGTATATTGAAACCCCCTCGCTGGCAAAAGCGAAGGGGCTAAAAATTTGTGTCCCCGACAGGGATCGAACCTGCGACCTTCGGTACCGGAAACCGATGCTCTAATCCGCTGAGCTACGGAGACATCGCTGGGAAAATTCCCAACGATGTGATTCTAGCGCATCTCCCGCTCGGGAACTAAATCAGGCCCGGTGCGTCAGCGGTGGTTACCTCACCGGTGCGCAGATAGTGCACGCCAATCTCATCGACGGCCTTATTACCCAGCGCAAAGTGCCCGTGGCCGGGGCCGTGGACGGTGACGACGTGCGATTGCATGGGCTGGGAGAGGGCCGCGTGGTACTGGTACGGGGTCTGCGGATCGCCCGTGCCTTGGATTTGCAGCGGCTTTGTGGCAAGGTGCGACCCATCGAGTGGCGCCCCGCCGGTAACGGGTCCGCGTCCGCCGCACCCGGCGCCAGATCCGTACATGGAATTAACCAGGGAGAAAATATCGCCGGTGACAAAGTTGGACCACAGGTAGGTGGGGAAGAGCCACGGGTTACCAGCGACGGTGTTCTCGTTGCAGACGATGAGATTCTGCATATTCATCATCTGGATTGTTTGCTGTTGCACCGCGCGGGCAAGCTCCGGATCATCGACGACCTCGAGAGGCTTACTGCCGTTTAAGTACTTGGCAAACTCATCCCAGTGCGCGGGCATGGGAACGACCTCGCGGGTCTTGCCTAAGGTCACAGAGGCGCGCTGATCCGCTTGTGGGTTAAGCGCCTTGTTGGCGAGGAATTCTGCCTGCACGCGCAGCTCACCCGTGGCGGTCATGATGTCCGCGCCCGGCTGGCCGGCGAATTCGAGTCCTGGGGGAAGGTCACCGATTTTCGCATCCGGTGGCAAGACCGTAGGGCGGGCGCCGGCTTCCATGGCGACTTTCTGCGACCACTTTTCATAGACCTGGAGTGCAGTAGTGCCCAAATGGTAGGTGGCGTCATTATCCGCGATGAACTGGAAAAGATCGTGCAGCGCATTTTCGTACCCTTGTTGCTGCGAGGTGAAGATGCCGTTCCATGCCAGCTGCGGGCTCATGCCGGAATCGAGCAGCACCTTGCCGGTGTGCTGCGGATACTGGGTGGCGTAGGCGGAGCCAAGATAGGTGCCGTAGGAAATGCCGGCGATGTCGATGACCTCCTCACCCAGCGCTTGGCGCACCTTCTCCCAGTCTTGGGCGGTATTTGAGGTGGTCAAAGAGTTGGTATAGCCAGGGGTATTCTGCTCGCAGGCATCGCGGGTGGCCTTGCCGATCTGCGTAGTGGCCTCGATGGGATTGAAATTCGGGGTGGCGGCGCAGTCTACCGGGGTGGAACCGGGCAGCCCGCGCGGTTGGACGCCGATCAGATCCCATTCGTTGCGAATTTCTTCGGGCCATTCGACGGCATCGTTGCCAGCCCAAGAATAGGCGTCACCGCCAGGGCCACCTGGGTTGGTAAAGAGCGCGCCACGGCGTGCGTCTGGTTGTGCCGCAGGTACGCGGACAAAACCAACGCTAATGGTTCCGGCCTCGGGGTTATCGTAGTAGGTAGGTACCTCTATCCGGCCGCACTCGGCGCCATCCAGATTGACCTGTGCGGGGCAATCCTCCCAGGTGATTTCTGGATCCGCCGCGGCGGCGGTGGGGGCTGCCACGCCCAGTGCGAGGGCGCTAGCGCAGACTACGGTAGAAATTTTTCGAGAAAAAGAAAGCATAAGCTAAAGCTCCGACTCCTATAACGTTCGTCAGAGTTAGCTTATGCTTCTTTCAGGTTCGTGGCAGTAATTGCCACGCGGCGGGTGCCCTAACTCGGCACCCTAGCCTCGTTACTTCACAATAATCACGATGAGATCGCGCGGGCCGTGCACACCCTCAACGCGCGAGAGCTCGATATCGGAGGTCGCGGAAGGGCCAGAAATCCACGTTGCGGGCTTATCTGGGTTCATCCGGGAAATGACCTCAGTGATGCCGTAGACAACCTCGTCGCGGCGGACGATACAGATGTGACGGTCCGGTACCAGCGTCAAGGCGCGGCGGCCGCAGCGGGAATCGGACTGCAATACGATGGTGCCGGTCTGCGCAGAAGACACAAGGGACTCGGTGACGACGGCATCGGCATCGTCAAGCTCGCGCGGATCCGCTTCCTCGTCGTCCGGGCGGGCCGGAAGGCCATCAAAAAGATCGGCATTCATGCCCGGGGCGTAGCGGATGTCCTTACAGTTGCGATCGTTGACGATGGAATCCAGCGTCTTTTTGAGATCGCTTTCCTCCGTGACGTGGACTTCCGCCTTGTAGTCCTCGAGGCGATCGACCAGCATCTCGCGCAGTTCATCATCATTCAGCGTGCCTTCGCGCTGGTATTCGCGGGGCACATCGACGTGATCTGGCAGCCCAGCCTGCTTCTGTGCCGAGCGAATGCGGTTTAGGATGTCTTGCTTTGCGCTCACTTGGAGGCCTCCTTACGGGCATTGGACAGCAGCTCTTTGCCTTCTTCGGAGTCGAACCATTGGCGGAAGGATTTCTTTGGCGGAATCGCGGTATCGCGGCCATCGGACCAACCGGACATGAACAGCGGCAGCGACTCGATGGTGCCGTTGAATCCGCCCATCACGCGGCCAAGTGCCACGAGGTGGGTGACCTTATCCCACATCTTCGGGTTGTCCCAGAGCAGCTGCACCGTCTTGAACAGCTTTGGCTCGATCGGCGAGGCAGCATGGGTGACCTTCTGGTGGCGGTTTTCTAAGATGACATCAGAAAGCGGAATCTTCACCGGGCACACGTCGTCGCAGCGCCCGCACAGCGAGCAGGCGTACGGCAAGCTAGCCGATGGATCGTTGTGGTCCTTCATGCCAGTTAGCTGCGGGGTCAGGGAGATACCGATGGGGCCCGGGTACACGGAGCCGTAGGCGTGTCCGCCGGCGCGCTCGTACACGGGGCAGACATTGAGGCAGGCCGAGCAACGGATGCACTTCAGTGCTTGGTGGCCAACGGGCGAAGACAACGCTGCGGTGCGCCCATTATCCAGCAAGACGATGTGGAAGTTCTGCGGGCCATCGCCCTCTGTCACACCGGACCACATGGAGGTATACGGGTTCATGCGCTCCGCGGTGGAGGAACGGGGGAGCAGCTGCAGGAAGACTTCCAGGTCCTGGAAGGTAGGCACGAGCTTTTCGATGCCCATGACGGTAATCAGCGTTTCCGGCAGCGTCAGGCACATGCGGCCATTGCCCTCAGATTCCACGACGTTGACGGTGCCGGTTTCAGCAACGCCGAAGTTGGCGCCGGAAATGGCGACCTTGGCCTTCATGAACTGCTGGCGCAGGAACTGGCGGGATGCCTCGGCCAACTCGGCGGGCTCGGCCTTCAGCGAGTCATCCGTGTTGGGCATCTTATCGACGAAGATATCGCGAATTTCCGCGCGGTTGCGGTGAATTGCGGGCACCAGAATGTGCGATGGCATATCGTCACCAAGCTGGACGATGAGCTCTGCCAAGTCGGTTTCCTGGGCGTGGATTCCGGCCTCTTCGAGGTGCTCGTTTAAGCCGATTTCTTGGGTAGCCATGGATTTCACCTTGACCACGTCGGTTTCACCCGTTTCGCGGATGAGACCTTCAATGATCTCGTTGGCTTCCTTGGCATCGCGGGCCCAGTGGACGATGCCGCCGCGGTCAGACACTGCCTTTTCAAATTGCTCGAGCAATTCCGGCATGCGGGCGGTGACGTCCTCTTTGAGGGCAGACCCGGCGTTGCGGAGCTGCTGCCAGTCATCTACTTCCTGCACGGTGTTGGCGCGCTTTTGGCGGATGGTGGTGGTCGCGTGCTGCAGGTTGTGACGCTGGGTAGCGTTATTCAGCCCGACGTGCGCGAGCGGGACGAAGGCCTTGCTGCCACGCAGGTTGCCGTAGCCTTCAGGGGCGCGTGGTGGGGTGGTGTCGAGGAAAGAGGTCATTAGAGCATCGTCTCCTTGGAGTAAGCGGCGGAGTCTGGCTGCCACGGGTGTTCCTTCGTGGAGGCCAAAATCTCTGCCATATGTAGGACGCGAATGCCGGAGCGCTGGCGGTGCAGGGCGCCGCCGATATTCATCAGGCAGGAGGAGTCACCGGCGGTCACGTACTCAGCCTTGGTGTCTTTAATGTGGCGAGTCTTATCGGAGACCATGGCCTGTGAGACCTCCGCATTCTTCAGGGCAAAGGTGCCACCGAAGCCGCAGCACTCTTCGCTATTGGCTAGCGGTGCCAAGTCGATGCCCTCGACTTCTTGCAAAAGCTTGTAGGGGCGGTCTTCCAGCTTGAGGAAGCGCAGGCCGTGGCAAGCGGAGTGGTAAGTCACGCGGTGTGGGAAGAAAGCGCCGACGTTGGTCACGCCTTCAATATCGACCAAAAATTCGGTGAGATCGTAGGTCTTTTGTGCGGTCTTTTGCGCGCCATCGACATCGGCGGACGTGCCGAAGCGGTCAGCAATGCTTTCGTGGCGGTCGCGAACCGCTGCCACGCAGGAACCGGAGGCTGCCACGACGTAGTCAATGGAAGGATCTGCGAAGGCATCCGCATAAGAGCGGATCATCCCCAGCGTTTCCTTTTGATAGCCGGTGTTGATGTGCATCTGGCCGCAGCAGGTTTGCTCCTCCGGAAGGACAACTTCGTGACCTAACCGGGAGAGAACCAATGCCGTCGCCTTTTGGACGTCCGGGAAAAGGGTGTCACCAATGCAAGTAGAAAAAAGCGCAATGCGCATACGGTGCTCCTTATTAGTTTTTAAGTCATGGAGGTGTAACTAACCCTACACATTCATCACGTGAAATGTAGTGTGAATCACGTTCTACCAGCATATATTTTGTAATATATATCGCAATATAGGTTTGCCTAAGAGGTCTAGAAAATGAGTAAATTTTGCCCTCTGAAATGTTAGCCAGTGCTTCTTTTCGCACGTGTCGGGGCAGTGAACTAGACTCTTGCCACATGACTCCAGCTGATTTGGCCACCTTAGTTAAAGAATCCGCCACCGAGGTCATGGCAGAACATGACCTAGACGCGTCCGTATTGCCGGAATCTGTCACGGTAGAGCGACCCCGCAACCCAGAACACGGTGACTACGCCACCAACCTTGCACTGCAGGTGGCCAAGAAGGCCGGCGCGAATCCGCGCGAATTTGGTGGCTGGTTAGCACAAAAATTGGCCCAGCACGATGCTATCGCGGAGGCCGATATTGCCGGTCCTGGCTTTATTAATATCCGCTTGGCCGCCGCTGCCCAGGGCGAGATTGTTGCCCAGATTCTGCAGGCAGGCGCGGACTACGGTTCCAATGATTCCTTTGCGGGCAAGAAGATTAACCTGGAATTCGTATCTGCCAATCCCACCGGCCCGATTCACTTGGGCGGTACGCGCTGGGCCGCGGTCGGCGATTCGCTGGGTAGGGTGCTCACGGCTTCCGGTGCAGAGGTCACCCGCGAGTACTACTTCAACGACCACGGCGGCCAGATTGACCGCTTCTCCCGCTCCCTTGTTGCTGCCGCAAAGGGCGAGCCCACGCCGGAGGACGGCTACGGCGGAGATTATATCCACGACATCGCAAACGCGGTTGTGGAAAAGAATCCAAGCGCGCTCGAGGGTGATGCTGCGCAGGTACAAGAGGCCTTCCGCGCCGATGGCGTGGAGATGATGTTTGCGCAGATTAAGCAGTCCCTGCATGAATTCGGCGTGGATTTTGATGTCTACTTCCACGAAAATTCGCTTTTTGAATCTGGGGCGGTAGACAAGGCGCTTGAGACCCTGAAGTCTGAAGGCCACCTCTATGAGGCGGACAATGCGTGGTGGCTAAAGTCCACCGATTATGGCGATTCTAAGGATCGCGTCGTGGTGAAATCGGACGGTAATGCGGCCTATATCGCCGGCGATATCGCCTACGTGGCCGATAAATTCGACCGCGGTCACGATCTCAATATCTACATGCTGGGCGCTGACCACCACGGTTATGTCCCGCGCCTGAAGGCTGCGGCAGCCGCCTTGGGCTATGACGCCGATGGCGTCGAAGTGCTCATTGGCCAGATGGTCAACCTGCTGCGCGATGGCAAGCCGGTGCGCATGTCCAAGCGCGCGGGCACCGTGATCACCATCGAGGATTTGGTTGCCGCCATCGGTGTTGATGCATCGCGGTATTCGCTGGTGCGCTCGTCGGTGGATCAGTCCATCGATATCGACTTGGGCCTGTGGGAGTCGCAGTCCTCGGATAATCCTGTCTACTACGTGCAATACGGCCATGCGCGGCTGTGCTCGATCGGGCGCAAGGCGGCGGAGTTGGGGGTTAGCTCCGAGGGTGCAGACCTCTCCCTGCTGGAGCATGAGCGCGAAGGCGACCTCATCCGCACCCTGGGCGAGTTCCCCGCAGTGGTGGCAGATGCCGCGGAACTGCGCGAGCCGCACCGCGTGGCGCGCTATGCCGAAGAGTTGGCTGGCGTATTCCACCGTTTCTATGACACCTGCCAGGTTCTGCCCAAGGCAGGGGAGGAAGAGCAGCCCATTCACAGTGCACGCCTCGCATTGGCAGAAGCATCCCGCGTCGTCCTGTCCAATGCCTTGACCATGGTGGGCGTGAGCGCACCGGAGAAGATGTAAATGACTGATTTCAATGAGCTTCCCGCCCACGTGTGGCCGCGGAATGCGAGCCGCCAGGAAGACGGCGTAGTAACCGTAGCGGAAGTCCCCTTGCCGGATTTGGCAGAGGAATTCCAGACCCCGCTGTACGTCTTCGATGAAGATGACTTCCGCTCGCGCTGCCAAGACATGGCCCGCGCCTTCGGTGGACCCGATCACGTGCACTATGCCTCCAAGGCATTCATTTCCAAAAAGGTAGTGCAGTGGGTCAATGAAGAAGGCCTGTGCCTCGATGCTGCCGCGCTCAATGAGCTAAAGATTGCGCTCGCCGCAGAGTTCCCGGCAGCGCGCATTACGGCGCACGGGAATAATAAAGACGAGGAATACCTGCGCCTGTGCGTGGATGCGGGCGTGGGCCACGTGGTCATCGATAATGAGCAGGAGCTCGAAGAGCTCAACCGCATCGCCGGCGAGGCAGGCGTGGTGCAGCCGGTAATGATTCGCGTCAAGCCGGGTGTGGATGCGCATACCCACGAATTCATTGCTACCTCGCACGAGGACCAGAAATTCGGTATTTCCCTGGCCACGGGCGCGGCTTTCGCCGCCGCTAAGCGCTGCCTTGAGGTGGATAACCTCCACTTGAGCGGCTTGCACTGCCATGTAGGCTCCCAGGTTTTCAATGCCGAGGGTTTTAAACTCGCCGCCGAGCGAGTGCTGGAGCTCTACCGTCAAATCCACACCGAGCTGGGCGTTGACCTAGCCGAGCTGGACTTGGGCGGCGGCTTTGGTATTCCATATATGCCCTATGAGGAAGCCCTGAATATTGACCGCGTGGCGCAGGACATGCTGCGGGCCGTGGACCAGACCGCGGAAGAACTCGACATTAAGGCGCCGTTCCTCCTCGTGGAACCGGGGCGCTCCTTGGTGGCCGGGTCTGCCGTGACCGTCTACCGCGTGGGTACGGTCAAGGATGTGGAAACCGGCAAGGCCGATTTGCCGGTGCGCCGGTATATCTCTATCGATGGGGGAATGTCCGATAACATTCGCCCCGCGCTCTATGGTTCCGAATACGATGTGCGCCTGGTAAACCGCTTTAGCGATGGCGAGATGGTGCCCTCGCGCATCGTGGGCTTCCACTGCGAATCCGGCGATATTCTGCTGGAGGAAGGCGAATTGCCCAATGATATTCAGCCGGGAGACTTGCTCGCCTTCGCTGCTACCGGTGGGTATCAGTACATGATGTCGTCCCGGTACAACGGCGCGGTGCGCCCAGCCGTGGTTGCCACGCGCGTGGGAAATACCAAGCCCATGCTGCGGCGCGAAACCATCGAGGATCTTTTGTCCTTGGAAGTGGATTAAGCCAGTACTACCCCCGCAACGCACGGGCTGCAATAGGCCTGTGCGGCGGGGGTTTTCTGTAGCTAAACGAATATTATCCCCCGCATGTCGCAATATAGACAGCTCGTTCTGTATAGTGACCTGTAGCCGCATACAGCGGGAGACATTTTCGACCACTAAATCGACATGGAGACGGACTATGGATGCTTCAAACAGTGAGCTACAGCTACATTCGCGTACCGGCAAGGGTGAAGGCGAAACCGTTGGCATCGCGCTGCTTGGATTCGGCACCGTGGGCGCGGAAGTTTTCCGCCTCTTAGATGAAAATGCGGATGCCTTTGCTCATCGCATCGGTGGGCCAGCAGAGATCCGTGGCATCGCCATCCAGAACAAGAATAAGCTGCGCCCGGGCGTGCCCAGCGAATTGTTGACGGATGATGCCAAGGCCCTGATCTCCCGCGATGATATCGACTTGGTGGTGGAGGTCATCGGCGGGATCGATTTCCCGCGCGAGCTGGTGTTGACCGCGCTTAATTCCGGCAAGTCCGTGGTGACGGCGAATAAGGCGCTCGTTGCCGCGCACGCTGATGAATTGGCCGAGGCCGCCGAACGCTCCGGCGTTGACCTGTACTTTGAGGCCGCCGTTGCCGCCGCCATCCCCGTCGTGGGTATGCTGCGTCGCTCCTTGGCAGGCGACCAGATCGAGCGCATCTCCGGCATCGTCAACGGCACGACCAACTACATCTTGGATGCCATGGAATCCACCGGCGCCACCTATGACGAGGCCCTGGCAGAAGCTACCCGCCTGGGCTATGCCGAGGCGGATCCCACCGCGGACGTGGAGGGGCATGACGCGGCGTCCAAGGCCGCCATTATGGCCTCCATCGGTTTCCACACCCGCGTGAAGTTCGAGGACGTGCACTGCGAGGGAATTACCGATATCACGGCAGACGATATTGCCGCGGCGAATGATGCCGGCTATTCCATCAAGCTGCTGGCCATTTGTGAGCGCCTGCGCCGCGAGGATGGATCCGAAGTGGTCAACGCGCGCGTGCACCCGACCTTGGTGGCCAAGGAGCACCCGCTGGCTACCGTCAGCGAGTCCTATAACGCCATCTTCGTCGAGGCTGAGGCAGCCGGATCGCTCATGTTCTACGGCAATGGTGCTGGCGGCAACCCCACTGCTTCGGCCGTGCTTGGCGATGTCGTCGGTGCCGCCCGCAATATCGTCCACGGCGGCCGCGCGCCTGGCGAGAATACCTACGCTAACTTGCCGATTGCGGACTTCGGCGAGGTTGATACCCGTTTCCACATCGATATGGAAGTCCAGGACCGCGCTGGCGTCTTGGAGGCTATTTCCGCGCTTTTCGCACAGCATGGGGTATCCCTGCGCACCGTGCGCCAGGAAGACGGCGAGGACACCGCGCGCCTTATCGTGGTCACCCACGCTGCCAAGGAAGCGACCCTGGAAAACATCGTCTCCGCCTTGGGCGAGCTCGATGAGGTCAAGGCCGTTCACTCGGTCATCCGCCTGGGCAGCTAAACCGGTTCGATATATTAGTCACCATGAGCATCGAAGTTGAAGTCGGCACCAAAGCGATAGTCACCGTCCCCGCCTCCACGGCGAACCTGGGGCCGGGCTATGACACCCTGGGCATGTCACTGAGCATGTATGACACCGCCGAGGTGGAGGTCATTCCCTCCGGCCTTGAGGTGGAGATTTTTGGCGAGGGGGCAGAAGACCTCCCGCGCGATGGCTCGCACCTGATGGTTAAGGCCATCCGGTCCGCCCTATCTGCGGCCGAAGCTACGGTGCCGGGGCTGCGCGTGGTTTCGCATAATACGATTCCCCAATCGCGCGGCCTGGGTTCTTCGGCGTCTACAGCGGTCGCCGGCGTGGCCGCGGGCAATGCCTTGGCGGGCAGCCCGCTGACCCAAGATCAGCTCGTGCAATTGTCCTCGGCGTTTGAGGGCCACCCGGATAATGCCGCGGCCTCGGTACTGGGCAGTGCCGTGGTCTCGTGGACGACGGTTCCTGTCGATGGCCGATCCTTACCGGAATACAAGGCCGCTACCATCAACGTGCATCCCGATATTCGGGCGACCGCGCTGGTGCCGGATTCCCACGCCTCCACCCAGGCGGTGCGTCGCGTTCTGCCTTCGCACGTGACGCATTCCGATGCCGCCTTTAACGTCTCCCGCACCGCCGTCCAGGTAGCCGCATTGCAGAACTACCCGGAGTTACTGTGGGAAGGCACCCGCGACCGCTTACACCAGCCGTATCGCGCCGACGTGCTTCCCGTGACCGCGGAGTGGGTGAACCGCCTGCGCAACCGCGGGTACGCCGCCTATCTTTCCGGAGCGGGGCCAACGGTGATGGTGCTGCACACGGAGGACATCGACGAGAGTATTCTCGATGATGCCCGCGAGCAGGGCCTGCGCGTCTTCGATCTCAAGGTCGCGGGCCCGGTTCGCGTGGAAGTTACACAGGCTTAATCTCGATCTGGCACACTTCGGGGCGCTGCATCGGCGTTAAGGCGATGTCCGCGTCCGTACCGCTGGCTTCCTGCAAAAAGCCAGCGTGTATGGCGCAGACAAAGGGGCTCGGGGTGGTTCCGGAGGAGACGAACGGGCAGGCATTCAACTCGATTTCGGAAGGATCTGCGCCCTGCGAAGGATCAAAACCCATATCGCGCAGGGTGGCAAAAAGGGTATCGAGCGCCCCGCTGTGAATGTCCGCGCCCGTGGCGCGCGCCCATTGGCGTCCCAGCTCCCGGGCCTGTGGGGAAGAGAAATCATCGAGCTCTTCTTTGCCCGCGAGCATCGAGGTCAGCACGCTAATGAGGCTGACGTATTCGTCTGCGATGGCGCGGTTATCTGGCACGCGCGCCTGGAAAATCAGGGACGGGCGTCCGCGACCGGTGCTGTGCTCTGGAACGGCGGTGACGGCACCGACATGAATGAGCTCATCGATATGCCCGCGCGCGGTATTGACGTGCATGCCTAAATCTTTTGCTACCTCCGCCGCACGGGCTCCTCGCGGGTAGTGCTGGAGCTGCGTGAGCACCTCGCGCTGCTTAGGGGAAAGCTTGAGTGCTTCTGGGAAAAGTTCTGTACTGGGGCGGGGGAGCGAATTAGGCATGCGATTAACTTCGTATCTCTGAGTGCTGTTGAGGGGCTTGATTAACAGAAATCTTATCTTTAGCCACGCTATAGGATACGGTATCGCCAGTATCAATACCTAAAGCTACCTGCCTACTCACCGGCACAGTGATGGATTGCCCGTCCATATCTAGGCTTAATCGAGCATCCGCCGTGCTGGCAGCTTCTACCGCGATGACCTTGGTGGACCAGTGATTGACCCCGGTAGAGGCTTCAGCCGTAAGGTGCACGTCGCTGGGTTTAAAGGTGACCGCTACCTTATCGCCGGCGCGGAGATCGGCGGGCCCGCCAGTGATGGTGGCATTCCCGCAGGTAATGACGGTCTCGGTAGCAGTCGCCTCTGTGACGGTGCCTTCCACGCGGTTGAGGCCTGCGATATTAGCCACGAAGCCGGTGGGTGGGACATCGAGGAGGTCTGCGGCAGGCCCGTGGGCGGTGACGCGGCCGGAATTCATGACCACCATGTCATCGGCAAGCCCGGCAATATCCAACGCATTGTGGGTCACCAGCAAGGTGGTGCGGTCGCGGCGGGTAGCGCGCAGGAAGCGGCGCCACTTGCTGGCGGATTCCACATCGATGGCCGCCAAGGGCTCATCCAGAATCAGGATGGTGGGCCGCGCGGCGAGCGCGCGGACGAAGGCGACTTGGGCGGCCTGGCCGCCGGAAAGGGCTGGCACGGGGACATCGTTAAGCTCACGCAAGCCCGCCGCCTCCAGCAACTGCGTGGCGCGCTGCTTATCGCGGGTGACCATCGCGATGGCTTGGTTGGCGGTAGCCCGCGGCGGCAGGCCGGGGCGCTGGGTCAGCAGGACGATGTCATCCTGGTTGGCGCTAATCTCCGCGCCGGTCAGACGCCCAGCGATGCGGCTCATCAGCGTGGTTTTGCCCGAGCCATTGGAACCGACGATGGCGGTGATCGCGCGCGGGGTAAATTCCGTCGTCTCCCCATCCGCCGTGACGGATAGAGTAGGGGCCTTTTCCGGGGCCGTCAGGGCGCTGAGCTTCTCATAGTCCATGCTGTGCAGCTCGCGGGCCTGCGCCTGATAGGAACGCTGGAGGAGAGAGGGAAGCCCGGCGAGGGCGAGGCAGAGGATGGCCATCGCAATGAGGATGGCGGAAAGCACATAGGCACCATCGGTATCGACCTCGCGCTCCAGGTAAATACCGAGCGGCATCGTGCGGGTCACGCCCGGCTGGGAGCCCGCAAAGGTCAGCGTGGTACCGAACTCGCCGAGGGACCGGGCAAAGGCAAGGCCGGCGCCGGTGGCCAAGGCGGGGGCGATGGAGGGGATGGTGATTTTGCGCAGTACCTCCCAGCGGGAAAGGCCTACGCTGGCGGCAGAGGCCAAAATCTCTTGATCCAATTGGCGCAGGGCGGAATCGACCGCCACCACGACGAAGGGCAAGGCGACGAAGCACTGCGCGGCGATGACGCCGGGAAAAGCAAAAGCAAAATGGAAGTCTATGGCGTCAAGAAACGGGGCTAAATAGCCCCTGCGGCCAATGGCGGCGGTCAGCGCCAAACCGCCCACCACGGGTGGCATGGCCAGGGGCAAATAGATGAACAGGCGGATAACGCCGCTGCCTCGGCCGAGTTGTTGGACCCATAAGGCAAGGCCGGTCCCCAGCACCATCGCCAGCAGCATTGATTGGAATGCCGCGGTAAGGGACAGCTTGAGCATGTCCCAAATCTCCGGTTTGGCGAGGTATTCGCCGATGCGGTTCCACGGTACGCGCAGCCCCAGGGAGGCTACGGGGACGAGGATGACAACGACCGCGATAAGGCCGATAAGGCCGATAACGAGCGGAGATTTAAGGCGTATGGGCTGGGGAGGGGTCATTGATTAATCTGCTGGGTTAAAGCCGTGCTCTTCCCAGGTCTTATCAAAGTCATCGGCCAGCAGGTCAAGGACCTTCTGTGCCTCTTCTGGGTGTGCAGCCTCGGCGGAGACTGCGCCTAGGATTTGGTTGGCAAACTTATCAGCATCCGGAATCTCGATAACCTCTACATCATCGCCAGCGGCCGCGGCGTCGGTGGAGTAGACCCAGCCGGCATTGGCCTCACCGGAGACGACCTTGCCCAAAACGTCAGCGACCTGCTGCTCCTGGGAGGCGGGCTTTACGTCCAGGTTGTTTTCTTCGATGATCTGGGAAGAGATATCTCCGCAGGGAACCTGCGGGTCACAGATGACGAAGCGGTCTTCGTTCTGCAGATCCTCGATGGAGTGGATATTGCCCGGGTTGCCCTTCGGCACGACCATCACCATGACGTTGGTGGCAAGCACTTTCGGGTCCTTGACGGTTCCGTCATTGATTGCCTTGTCCATGGTCTTTTTGGACGCGGTAAGCAGCAAGTCCGCAGGAGCGCCCTCGCTGAGCTTATTGACCAAGTCGGAAGAGCCGCCATTTTGGAACTCGAGGTTTACCGGGGCGTCGAACTCGGAAGCGCGCTTTTCCAGTTCATCGTTGATGACGCGGGTGGACGATGCAGCCAGTAGGTTCAAGCTGGTCTCCTCCGCATCGGAGGTAGTGGAGGTATCGGGAGAGCAGGCGGAGAGCGCCAGCCCGGTCGCAGCCACGGCGGCTGCGGCAAATTTCTTATTCATAGTGAATGTTCCGTGTTATGTAGGCAACTTAGTATGAGAGATGAAGTTATCAGCACATAGCCTATCGATTGTTACGGAAATACACTACGAAATTCGCGTGAACTTGATGTGATAGTCGTTTTCTTCTTCCTTGAGGTACGACAGCTCAAATTTCTCCGCGCGCTCTTCTACTTCCTTGAGTAGGGGGAGGGGGTTGTGTGGGGCGATGAGGATCATGGCTTGGCCCACGTTCAGGGTGCCCAAAGCGCCGTGGATGGCACCGTGACGCACGGCGTGGGGGATTTCGGTCGCGTTGAGCGTGGGGATGGAGTTCTGCTGGGAAGAATCGGTGATGGGAAGTTCCATGGTGAGGATCATCCTTTCGGAGGTGGGGTGAGGTTTTACCTTGCCACCAATATTAGTACGATTAAAGCCGTGATAAATAATAGGCTGGCGCACCGCTTCTTCTTCCTTGCCTGCGCGGGGCTGTCCTTGCTGGTTGGGCTCGCCGCCGGGGCATCCCTGCTCGGCGTGGGTTTCTCGCCGGCTGCCTCCGTCGCCGCCGATCATGGCCCCTTGATGGTCTTTGGCTTTGTCGGCGGCGCTATCGGGCTGGAGCGCGCCGTCGCCGTGAGCACGCGGTGGGCCTGGACAGGACCCATCTTCCACGTCGCCGGTTTTGTGGGCATCGTGGCGGGCCTGCCGCGGCAGGTTCCGGCGTTGTGTTTTGCCGCCGGCTTCATCGTGCTGGGGTTTATCTATGCCACCATCCACCGGCGCCAGCCCGCCCTGTCCATCATTGTGCAGGCCACCGGCGTCATCGGCGGGGTAGCGGCGGCACTGCTGTGGGCCATCGAGCCAGCGTTTTCTACCGCGATGCCGCTGTGCGTGCTCTACGTGGTAGCGACGATCATCGGCGAGCGCATGGAGCTGGCCCGCATCACCATGGCTGGCACGCAGGCGGAAAAGCGGATTACGCTGTGGGTTTTGGGGTTGGCGGCGCTCAGCGTGGTCTATATCCTCTCTCCGGCAGTGGGCTATCGCGCGATGGGCGCGGCGCTTATCGGCGTTGTGATTTTTACCATGCGCGTGGATGTGGCGAAGAACCTAGTGCGCTCGCGCGGGCTGCCGCGCTATTCCGCCGCGTGCATGCTCGCCGGGTATTTTTGGTTGGCCCTCGGCGGCTATTTCTGGCTGCTCTATGGCGAAAGCTCCGGCTTTGCCTACGACGCCTCGGTGCACGCCATCTTTTTGGGCTTTGTCATGTCCATGATTTTCGCCCATGCCCCCATCATTATTACCTCTGTCATCCGCCGCTACTTGCCCTACCATCCGGTGCTGTTCCTCCCCGTAGCGGTCCTGCACGGCGGGCTGGCGCTGCGCATTCTTGCCGATGTCGCCCGCCACACCGTCGCCTACCAAGTAGGCGGGCTGACTACCATCGCCGCCATCTTGGTTTTCCTCGCCTGCGGCATTACTTTGTCGGTGAAGGAGGCCCACCGTGCACATTAATGACATTTCCCTGGCCGCCCGCAGCCGCTGGCACATCGTGACCGCAGCCCTTATCGGCGCGTGGGTGCTTATCGGCATCGGCATCAACGTGGCGGGTCACCTGGGCGCGCCCGTGGTGTGGTGGGACCTCATCCACCCGCTGACCATCGGCGCGCTGACCACGGCCATCGTTGTATTTTCCACCCACTTCACCGAGGCGCTTACACGCACCGCCAATAACGGATACCGGGGCGTGGGCGCACGCGTGGTACTCATCCAGGTGGGCCTTGTCCTGCTCATTATCGATCGCGCCGGATATGACTGGGGCCTGCTTGCCGATGCCGCCTCCCTCCTCATCATCGCCGCCCTTGCCTGGCAGCTCGTCTTTATCTACACGCGCTTGCGCGGCTCGCTTTCCGGATCGTTTGCGGTGACGGTGCCGTTTTATGCGGCCGCATCCATCTTCATGATTGCCTCCGTGGTGCTGGTGATCTTAAGCGGCAATGGCGTAGGCAACTATTCCTTCCTGGTGGCCGCCCACTCGCGCGGCATGGTGTGGGGGTTTGCGTGGCTGACCATCGTGGGCACCATCGTGACGCTCCTTCCCACCTTGTCCAGCACCGCGATTTCGCCCACCGCGCGCACCAGGTGTACGCGCGGGCTCATCGTCCACTGCACCGGGCTAGCCCTGACCATGGTCTGCGGCGCGGTGGGGTGGACGCGCGCGGCGGGCATCGCCCAGCTGCTCGTCGTGCTCGCCGCCATCATGATCATCCAACCCGTCCTGGCCACCGTGCTGGGGCGCAACCCTCGGCTCACCACAGCATCGGTATCCGTTATCGCAGGACTGCTGTGGATGGTGGCCCTGTGCGCCGGCGATGCCGTCGCCGCAGCGCTCGGCGCTTACCCGCGCGTCATCACGCTGTTTTTGGTTCCGGCCTTCATCGGCGGCGGCATTTTGCAGCTGGTCACCGGCGTCTTGCACCACCTCTTGCCCACGCTGGTGGGAGGCGGTCCTGCCAAGGTGCACCACGGCCGGGATGCCGCGGACCGCGCCGGTTTTGCCCGACTCGTCCTCATCAACCTCGGCGCCCTGCTGAGCCTTGTCAACGCCCTGCCTGCTGGGCTTATCCTCATGGGGATGGGCTTAGCATTAAACGTGCTTGCCGTGGGCCGCGCCGTCTACCAACAACAGAATCTGGAGAATTAAATGCTTAGTGTTTCTTCCCCACAGCCACAGGATAAGCCGCCGGAGTCCGGCAACTCCCAATGGGCCTCGTGGTTACTTATCGGTATCGCGCTGGCCGCGGTAATCGCGCTCGCCCTAGTCAATACCACCTCTAAGGACTCCCAGCCATCAAGCTCTGTTGCCGAAGGTGAAACCCACACCATTGACGTAGAAGTCGATGGTATGGCCTTCGTCCCCAACCACGTTGATATCGATCCCGGCACCCACTTGGTGGTTAACTTCACCAATACCGGGGACCAAGTCCACGATCTAAAGATTGGTGATGCCGAAACCGGCCGCGTCGATCCCGGCGATACCGTGCAGCTCGATGCCGGTGTCATCGAATCCAGCATCGAAGGCTACTGCACCATTGCCGGTCACCGCCTGCAAGGTATGACCTTTGACGTCAACGTGGACGATTCCGCGCCAAGCACCGGCGGGCACGATCACCACCATGCCGTGGCAGGGGCATCCAACCCGCACGTTGATGTTCCGAGCGCCGCCGAACTCGGTGCCTCCCGCGAAGGTTTTAGCGCCTATGACGCCTCCCTGGCGCCGGCGGCTAATACCACCACGCATGAAGAAACCTGGTCGATGACCGAGGAAATCGTTGAGGTAGCCCCAGGAGTTAAGCAGATGCAATGGCTTTTTAATGGCCAGGCGCCAGGGCCGACGCTGCGCGGCAAGGTGGGCGATAAGTTCAAGATCACCATCAAGAACGAGGGCAGCATGGCCCATTCCATCGACTTCCACGCCGGTGAGGTCAACCCGGATGAAAACATGAAGTCCATCCAGCCCGGGGAAGAACTGACCTACGAATTCACCGCGAATCGCGCCGGTATTTGGATGTACCACTGCTCAACCGCCCCGATGTCCCTGCACATCGCCAACGGCATGGCCGGCAACGTCATCATCGATCCACCAGATCTCAAGGACGTGGATGCCGAGTACAACTTCATCGCCAACGATGTCTTCCTCGGCGAGGAAAAGACCGGCGCCGATGCCCAGCGCGTAGCCGATGGCGAGTTCGACCTCATGGCCTTTAATTACTACCCCAGCCAGTACGACGTCGATCCCATCAAGGCCAAGGTAGGCGATACCGTTCGCCTGTGGATCCTGAACGTCGGCCCCGATCAGCCGCTTAGCTTCCACGTGGTGGGCGAGCAATTCGATACTGCCTACAAGGAAGGCGCCTATCTCATCAAGGACGAGGAAAAGACCGGCTCGCAGGCCTTCGACCTACTTCCCGCGCAAGGCGGGTTTGTGGAAATGACCTTCAACGAGCCCGGAACCTATTCCTTTGTCAACCACATCATGACCAACGCGGAAAAGGGACAGCACGGCAAGTTCGTCGTTACCGAATAAAGCGTTGCCAACCCCACCCCGTCCTTCGCGCTCACCAGGGCACTGCCGATAGGTAGTTCCACCTCTCCCCGTGAGCGCGAAGGGGCGGGGTTCTTTATTGCTAGCCTCTCCTTGGCGCTCACTGGGTGGAAGTATCTACGGGCGCACCGCCTTGCCGGTGAGCGCGAAGGGCGCGTGGGAGGCGAGTGGTGGGTGCATGGGGAGCGCCGGAGTAAACGTAGACATAAGGAAACCGCCGCGGGCCATCCAAATATTGGACAGCGCGCAGCGGTGAAAGGACCGAGGAACTACCTAGGCACCGTGGCCCGGGGTTTCTCCTTCCAATTGCTTCCGGTTGGAGCGGATAGGCTCCCACGCGGTATTGGAGCGCATCGGGGTGGTGCGCTCATCGCGGGAACGGTAGACCACGTACGGGCGGGTAACGTAGCCGACCGGCGCCGAGAACGCGTGGACAAGGCGGGTAAAGGGCCACACGGCGATGATGGTGAATCCGCAGAGGACGTGGACCTTAAATTGCCACGGGGCACTGGCCATGAGGTCTGGCTGGATGTTGAAGATCAACAGCTGGCGCAGCCACGGGGAAATGGTTTCGCGGTAGTCGTACCCGCCGGTGCCGGCGAGGTCAAAAAGCTGCAGGGTAAAGGTGGCAAAAGAACCCGATACCAGTGCGAGGCCGAGCAGCGCGTACATGACCTTATCCGAGGTGGAGGTGGACAAGAATACGGAGCGGTTCTTTAGCCTGCGGTACAGCAAACCGGCAAAGCCCAGCAGGACCGCCAGAGCGGCGATGGAGCCGGGGATGGTGGCCAAGAGATGGTAGGCGTGGTCGCTGATGCCAACGGCCTGGGTCCAAGATTTGGGGAATGCCAAGCCCATTAGGTGGCCAATGACCACGAAGACCATGCCCCAGTGGAAAAGCGGCGAGGATAAACGCAGCAGCTTGGATTCATAGATTTGGGAGGAGTGGGTGGTCCAGCCGAATTGGTCGGAACGCCACCGCCAGAAGATGCCCACAAAGAACGCCGCGATGGCTAACCACGGGAAGGCACCCCAGAGGAAGTTATCAAACATGATGTGGCTCCTAGACGAGGTCTGGTTGGGTAGTGGGGAAGGGAAGGTCTGCAATGCCGACCATCTCGGCGGGTGGGCCGGTGCGGATGAGATCGACGTACTTTTGCGCGGTATCAGAATCGACTTCTGGAAGGGCCTTGCACAGCGCGACGATCAAGCTGACATACGGCGAACGCTCGCGGGCGAGGGCCGCGCGCAGCACCTCGATTCCTTCGCGGTAGCTGGCCACTAATTCGACGGCGCGCTCGTGCGTATCCCCCTCGCTCATGGCGAGGGCTTCGAGGACGACGCAGAGGTGATCAGGTAGCTCTGCATCCGAAATCTCGAAGCCGAGCGATTCTAATTGCTGGCGGAAGGACAAAATGGCCATTCCACGCTGGCGGGTATCGCCAACAGCAAAGTAGGACAGGTACAGCGCGCAGCGTCGGCGCTGGTCAAAGGTCTCGACGTAGTGTTCTTCCAAGCCGCGGGGGCCGATGCTGCGGGCCCATTCGGCGAAGTTGATGAAGTCGGTGGCAATGGCCAGCGGCAGGTCATCTACTTGGTCTTCGACCGCGGAGAGGCGGTCAAAGATATCTTCGCCGGGGTAATTCAGCAGCACGGACACGGCCATGGCGACGATTCGCCGCTGGTCTTCAGTGACCTCGACCGGCGTGACAAATTCATTGGGGACTTGACCTGTGTGGGTGCGCAGCGTCTTTTCGACGTCCTTGGCACCGCCCATGGAACCGATGCCAGCGGGTGTTCCGAATCCTGCCACGGGGGCATCGCCACCCTGCTGGGCCGATTGCCGCTGCAGGGATTCCTGGCGTTTGCGGAGTTTATCGAAGATATTCACGGCTAACCTACTTCCGCGGCGGGAACATGGCATCGGGCCGGTCACCGCTCCAGGAGAGTAGCGAGACCTTGCCCTGTGGTTCCGCGCCGTGGGTGCAGGCCTCGGGCGCGCCCATGCCCAGGTCGTGGAAGACGTCTTCGGAGGCCTTGGCCGGATCCACATCGCCGAACGGATCCAAGTCGGTTATGCCGCGCGGGGATTCGGGCGAAGCGGTGGGGATGACGTAGCGGTCATCGTATTTAGCGATGGACAACAGGCGGTACATGCCTTCCATCTCCCTGCCTGTCATGCCTACTGCCTGGGCGATTTCCTCCTGCGGTTCGTTGCCCAGGTTGATATCGCGCATATACGAGCGCATGGCGACGAGCCGACGCAGCGACTTTTCTACCGGGACGGTATCGCCGGCGGTAAATAGGCCCGCTAGATATTCCAGCGGAATGCGCATATTCGATAGCGCCGAGAAGAGGATCTTGTGGTCCTCGCCGTCGTTGCCGGTTGCGGTCACCTTGTCAACGATGGGCGACAGCGGCGGGATGTACCAGACCATCGGCAGCGTGCGGTACTCCGGGTGCAGCGGCAGAGCGACGCCGTACTTGAAGATGAGGTCGTAGATCGGCGACTGCTGCGCGGCATCGATCCAGGAGTGCGGGATGCCCTCAGCCTGGGCCGCGCGGACAACTTCAGGATCGTGGGGGTCGAGCATGATCGACTTTTGGGCCTCGAAAAGGTCCTGCTCATTTTCGGTAGAGGCGGCCTCGGCCACGCGGTCGGCATCGTAGAGGATGACGCCCAAGTAGCGCAGGCGTCCCACGCAGGTCTCGGAGCACACGGTGGGCTGTCCCACTTCGAGGCGCGGGTAGCACAGCGTGCACTTTTCGGCCTTGCCGGTCTTGTGGTTGAAGTAGACCTTCTTATACGGGCAGCCGGATACGCACATGCGCCAGCCGCGGCAGCGGTCTTGGTCCACCAGGACGATGCCGTCTTCGGTGCGCTTATACATCGCGCCAGAGGGGCAGGAGGACACGCAGGTCGGGTTCATGCAGTGCTCGCAAATACGCGGCAGGTAGAACATGAACGAGTCCTCGATTTCCTTCTTGACCTCGAGGTTCATGTTGTGGAGCACGGGGTCATCGTCAAGCGTGGCAGTAGAGCCACCCAGGTTATCGTCCCAGTTGGAGGACCATTCGATCTTGCCGATGTCCCGGCCGTCGATCTGAGAGACCGGTTTGGCGGTGGGCTGGGTCTTCTGTCCCGCCTCGGCGCCCATGAGGTCCTCGTACTGGTAGGTCCAGGGCTCGTAGTAATCCTGGATGGTGGGCAGGTTGGGGTTGTGGAAGAGGGGGGCTAGCTTTTTGAGGCGCCCGCCGGCCTTGGGCTTGATCTTGCCAGACGCCGTGCGCTCCCAGCCGCCCTTCCACTTTTCCTGGTCCTCCCAGGTGCGCGGGTAGCCGAGGCCGGGGCGGGTTTCGACGTTATTGAACCAGATGTACTCGGTGCCTTCGCGGTTGGTCCATGCCTGCTTACAGGTAACTGAACACGTGTGGCAACCAATGCACTTGTCCAGGTTCATGATCATGGAGATTTGGGCCATGACTTTCATTAGTAGGATACCTCCTGGGAACGGCGGCGTACGCGGGTGACTTCATCGCGGTTATTGCCGGTAGGGCCGATGTAGTTGAAGTGGTAGGTCAGCTGGCCATAGCCGCCAGCGATGTGCACCGGTTTGATGGAAATGCGGGTCAGCGAGTTGTGCGTGCCGCCGCGGCGGCCGGTGTGCTCGTTGATCGGCGTGCCCACCGTGCGCTCCTGTGCGTGGTTGCACAGCATGGTTCCCTCCGGAATGCGGTGGGAGACAATGGCGCGGGCGGAGACGACGCCGTTGCGGTTATATACTTCGACCCAGTCATTGTCCGTCACGCCGATTTTCTCGGCGTCCTTATTGGACATCCAGACCACCTGGCCACCGCGCGAGATGGAGAGCACGTGCAGGTTGTCGAAGTACTGCGAGTGGATGGACCACTTATTGTGCGTGGTCAAGTAACGCAGGGTGACCTCGGCCTCGCCCCGGTCATTGGTCAATTCCGTGCCCGGCGCGAATTCACCGTGCATGTGGACGTGATCTAGCGGTGGGCGGAAGATCGGCAGCGATTCGCCGTAGTCCATAAACCAGTCGTGGTCGATGTAGTACTGCATGCGGCCGGTCAGCGTGTGCCAGGGCTTATCGAACTCGACGTTGATGGAAAAGGCGGTGTAGCGGCGCTTATTACGCTTATCGGCGGTCCACTCGGGAGAGGTGATGACCTCCTTCGGGCGTTCCTTGATGTCATCCCAGGTGATGCGTACGTCTTCATCGGGAGTGCCCAGTGGCGTCAGATCCTTGCCGGTGCGTGAGGACAGGAACTCAAAACCTTGCTTGGCTAGCTCACCGTTGGAGACACCAGACAGGTGCAAGATGGCGTCGATGACCTTGGTGTCCTTGGACAGATCCACCAGCTCGCCCATCGAGGTCTCCGTGGTGCCACAGATGAGCTCGAGCTCCTTGACCTGCTTTTCCACGTTGAACTTGGTGCCGTGCACGCCGGTGCCGGCCTTGGCGGGAAGCGGGCCTAAGTGCGCCCACTTTTCGTAGACCTTGGTGTAATCGCGCTCGACAACGTGCAGCTTTGGCATCGTGACCCCAGGGATAAGGCCCTGTTCTTCGGGGTCGGGGACGATGCCGTTGGGCATGCCAAGCTCGTCCGGGCTGTCGTGGTGGCTCGGCTGGGTAATGACATCGCGTTGCACGCCCAGCCACTTGGTGGCTTTATCAGAGAGGGCTGCGGCCAAGTCCCGGAAGACCTCGTAGTCCGAGCGGGCCTCCCACGGCGGGTTAATCGCCGCGTTAAACGAGTGCAGGTACGGGTGCATGTCGGTAGAGGACATATCGTGCTTTTCGTACCAGGTTGCGGCCGGGAAGATGAGGTCCGAGACCAGCGTGGTGGAGGTATTGCGGAAGTCCGTGGTCATCATCAGATCCAACTTGCCCTCCGGTGCCTTATCCACCCACTTGATGCTGCGCGGGCGGTCTTCGGGGGCTAGTTCTTCCGCGGTGGCATCCGAGTCGATGCCCAAGAGGTGGCGCAGGAAGAACTCGGTGCCTTTGGCGGACGAGCCGAGCAGGTTGGTGCGCCAGTTGAGCAGGATGCGTGGCCAGTTCTCCTCGGCGGACGGGTTGTCATAGGAGAATTCCAGGCGGCCGCTTTCTAGCTCTTGGACCACGTAGTCGTTGATGTCCATGCCGGCCTCATCGGCTTCATCGGCAAGGAAGAGGGAGTTGCGGTTGAACTGCGGGTAGGCCGGCATCCAGCCGCGGCGCATGGATTCCGCCATGGTATCGGAGACCATCTTGTCCCCAATGGAACCGTGGCTAGCCAGCGGCGAGCCCAAGTGGGAGGCGCGCGAATTATCGTAGCGATACTGTTCGGTGGCGAAGTAGTAGAAGCCGGTGGAAATCATGTGGCGCGGCGGGCGCTGCCAGTCGGCGGCCATAGCCCACTGGGTCCAGCCATTGATCGGGCGCAGCTTTTCCTGGCCGACGTAGTGCGCCCAACCGCCACCGTTAACGCCCTGGGTGCCGCACATGGAGGTCAACGCCAAGAAGGTGCGGTAGATATTATCGGCGTGGAAGTAATGGTTGACGCCAGCGCCCATGATGATCTGCGAACGGCCCTTGGAATCCGCGGCGTTTTGCGCGAATTCGCGGCCAATGCGGATGGCGGTATCGGCGGCCACGCCCGTGAGCTCTTCCTGCCAGGCGGGGGTGCCGACCTCGCTGGAATCGTGGAAGTCCTTTGGCCAGCTACCCGGCAGGTGGAGATCCTCGCGGTTGACGCCGTAGTGGGCGAGCATGATGTCGAAGACGGTGGTAACCAGCTTGCCGTCGACCTCGTGGACGGGGACGCCGCGGTGGACGATGCCCGCGCCAATGGGCTTGTCGGTCCCCACGTCCTCTGGGTTGGTATCCAGGTCAAAGCGGGGGAAGAGCACCTCGGCGGTATCAAAGCTATCGGTTTCTGCGATGGACATGACCGGATCGGCGTTATCCAGCGCCAGGTTCCACTTGGCGCTCTCGTTATCCCAGCGGTCTGCCACGGTGCCGCCTGGGTCAACGATGCGTCCGTCTTCTTCCATCACAAGGCCACGGTGGGTGGCGTTGGGGGAGGAGTTCAAGGTGGCATCGGCAAGCTGCGAGGCGGTGAGGAATTTGCCTGGGGTGTAGGTGCCGTCGCCGTGGTCTTCCAGGGATACCAGGAAGGGCGAGTCGGTGTATTTGCGCATGTAGTTCAGGAAGTACGGTTCCTGGCGGTCCACGTGGAAGGTCTTCAAAATGACGTGGCCCATGGCAAAGGCGAGCGCGGCATCCGTTCCTGGCTCGATGCGGGCCCACTCATCGGCGAACTTGGTATTATCCGCAAAGTCGGGCGAGACCACGACGACCTTGGTGCCCTTGTAACGCGATTCCACCATGAAGTGGGCGTCTGGGGTGCGGGTGACCGGGATATTCGAGCCCCACATCATGAGGTAGGAAGAGTTGTACCAGTCGCCGGACTCGGGGACGTCGGTCTGGTCGCCGAAGGTCTGCGGGGATGCCGGCGGCAGGTCGGCGTACCAGTCATAGAAGGAGAGCGCGACGCCGCCGATGGTCTGCAAGAAGCGCATGCCCGCGCCATAGGAAATCTGCGACATGGCCGGGATCACGGTAAAGCCGTTGATGCGGTCAGGACCGTACTTGCGGATGGTGTAGACGTGCGCGGCCGAGGCGATGTCGATGGCCTCTTCATAAGAGATGCGGATGAGCCCGCCCTTGCCGCGCTGGGAGATATACGCCTTGCGCTTTTCGGGGTCCTCTTGGATGGCGCGCCAAGCCAGGACGGAATCGCCGTGCTTAGCCTTTTCCTCGCGGAACATATCTACCAGCACGCCGCGGGCATACGGGTAGCGCACGCGGGTAGGAGAGTAGGTGTACCAGGAAAAGGAGGCTCCACGCGGGCAGCCGCGGGGCTCGTATTCTGGCATGTCATTGCCAGTGGTGGGGTAATCCACCGCCTGGGATTCCCAGGTGATGACGCCGTCTTTGACGTAGACCTTCCACGAGCACGAACCGGTGCAGTTCACGCCGTGGGTGGAGCGCACCATCTTGTCGAAGGCCCAGCGGTTGCGGTAAAAGACGTCCGCCTGGCGGCCGCCCTTTAAGAAAAGCTGCTGACCAGAATCGGTAGCTTCGCCTTTGCGCAGGTAGGCACCGAACTTAAAGAGCGGATTTGAAGAGCCCTTTTCGGGCGCGAAGTATGCAGTCATGGGGGTTGAAAGCTCCTAATTATCCGGGAAATGGGGCGTTGGGGCGGGCGTAGTAGATCCACACCAACACGGTGGTAATGGCAAAGTACACGGCGCAGCCCCAGAAGAACGTCGGTGCAGACATCATGGAAAGCAAGACACCTGCGACAAACGGGCCGAAGGCGCCGATGGCACCGGTCCAACCGATAACGCCGCCTGCTTGGCGCTTGGGCAAAATCATGGGCATTTGCTTAAACGTGCCGGCGTTGCCCAAGCCCGTGAAGAAGAAGAAAATGAGCATGGTGCCCAGGAACCACCAGACCTCATCCGGCTCGTCCGGGGTGAGGAAGAAGGTAGCCACGACGGTAAAGATGGTCATGCCCAGGCAGCCAATGAAGGTCCAGATGGCGCCGCCGAACTTATCGCACAGCGGGCCCCACAGGGCGCGGACGAGCGCACCGATAAGTGGTCCGAGGAAGGCGTAGCTCGCGCCGGCGGGCAGGTTCTCGTAGGTGCCGGCAAATTCGGAGCCTTCGCCGAAGATCTGGTTAATAAGCAGCGCGGTTTGCGCGGCGAAGCCTGAAAATGCGCCGAAGGTCATGAAGTAGACGACGGTAAGAATCCAGGTGTTCTTATTGCCAAAGATGTCCATCTGCTGGCGGAAATTCGCCTTCACGGGAACATCCTTGAGCAGGGTCCATGCCAGGAATGCGCCGACGATGGCCCACGGCACCAAGAAGATGGCGGGGTTGTGGACAAAGATTTCGCCGTCATCGGTGCGCTGCGGGGCAACAAAACCTACGCCCAGCAGGGTAAAGCCCATGAGCCATGGGGCGACCAGCTGGATAAAGGAGATGCCGAAGTTACCGATGCCGGCCTGGATACCCAGCGCGGTACCGGACAGGCGCTTGGGGAAGAAGTAGCCGGTCGAGGGCATGAATCCGGAGAACACGCCGCCACCGATGCCGGAGAGGAAGGCGAGGGTCATCAGCCACCAGTACGGGGTGGAGGAGTCCTGTACCGCGAAGAACCAGCCCAGCATGGGGATGATAAACAGCAGCGAGGAGCTGAAGACGAGCTTGCGCGTGCCGAGGATAGGCGGCAAGAACATGAAAATGAGGCGGAAGATACCGCACGCCAATCCGGGAATGGCGGTCAGCCAGTAGAGCTGGCTGCGGGTTAAGTCGAAACCAATCTGGTTCAACTGCGGGGCAATTGCCGATACGAGGTACCAAGTGGCAAAGCCAATGATAAGAACAAATGTGGAGATCCACAGCGTGCGCCAGGCAATTTTGGAATCCCAGTGGTCGGAATCTTCTGGATCCCAACCTTGGATGACTTTGCCTGAGGTATCAAGAGCGGTCATGATTTCCTCACAGGTAGTAGGTCGTTCAACTCCTTAATCCACCGGCGACTATGCTCGAAAAGGTAAATAAAAACGGTAAAATCCGTATCTAATTACGGCATACAAATGTTGCGTAATTCTTGATCGATTCCGATGCCGCAGGTTAGCCCCGTGCCCCAAATGTGTTGGTGTCGAAAACTGAATGATGTGATATTAACCACACTCCACAGTGGGAAAGGAATGAGACTTATGTCCCAAAGAAAGGCACAGATAATCGTCAGCTCGGACCGCATTTTGGCCGGGGAAAAACCGAACCGCGCCGGGGAGAAAGCGGCAGAAATCCTGCGCACCCACGACATCGATGTCGCGCCACCGAGCATCGTGCCGGAGGGCCTTAAGCCAGTCGACGACGCGCTGCGGACCGCCGTGGATACCGGCACCGATATAGTCGTGGTAATCGGCGGCACCGGCATCGGGGCGACGAACCTGACCCCAGAGGTCACCGAGCGCTATATCAAGGCCCGCCTCTACGGCCTGGAGACCCAGGTGCTCCTGCGCGGGCTCGAGTCCTCGCCCAAGGCGGGTCTGTCCCGCGGGATCATCGGCATGACCGACCACGGCGGCGGCAGCCTCATCATCAATTGCGCCTCGTCTACCGGCGCCGTGGCAGATGCTCTTGGGGTTATTGCGCCGCTGCTTGCCGATGTCTTCCGCTCCCGCGGCGAATAATGCCTCCCTCACCATCCCTTCGCGCTCACGGGGAGGGCGGCGTGTACTTGCCTTAGCCGCGCCGGTGAGCGCGAAGGGCGGGGTGCGGTGGAATGTCCTGCAATTCGGCAGGGGTATCGTAATCGCGCTCGGCACCGGTGCCGGCCACCTCGACGAAATCGGCGCCGCGGATAAGCCTTTTTACGGAGACATTGCGGGTCGACTCCAGCGCGCCCAAGCGTTCGAAGATCGCATCGGTATGCCACAGCGAACACAGGGGCTGTAAGTACCCATCCGCGGCGCGGGTAATCGCGGCATCGGCGCTGGGCGCGGCCTGCAACGCGTAGTTAAGGTGCGGGAGGAGCTGCGGGGAATCGGGAGCATCCACAGCGAAGAGTGCCAGGCGGTCGCAATGCGACAAAGCGCGCGCACCAGCTTCGATGCCGGCGACAGGGCCGCCGAAAAGCGGCGACTCGCACACCTGCGGCAGGCTGAGGTAATGCGGGGAAATAACGATAGACGGCATGCCATAGGGAAGCTGGCGCAGCAGGCGGTCCACCAAGCGCAGGCCAAAGGCGCGCACCTGTGCCTTATCCGCCCCGCCCATGCGGCGCGATTGCCCGCCGGCCAGAATGATCGCGCCGTCCATTAAGCCTCCGAGAGGGTCCTAGACCAATCGCCGGAGCGCCCGCCCGATTTCGCCACGATGCCACAGCGGCGAATAAAAGCAGAGCGATCGACGCCCTTGACCATGTCAATGAGCGCCAAGGCAGCAACGTTGACCGCGGTCAGTGCCTCCATTTCCACGCCGGTGCGGTCGGCGGTGCGCACGGTGGCGGTGATCTTCACGTGGGCATCGGCAAGCTCGAGATCCACTGCGCAGCCATGCACGCCGATGGTGTGCGCGAGCGGCAGGAGCTCTGGGACCTTCTTCGCTGCGGAAATGCCGGCAATGCGCGCGACCGCCAGCACGTCGCCCTTGGGCACGGTGCCCTCGCGCAGCGCGGTCATGACCTCTCGGGAGCAGACGACCTCGCCCTCGGCGGTGGCGGTGCGCACGGTCGGCTGCTTCTCGGTCACATCGACCATGTAGGCGGTGCCGGCGGAATTGAGGTGGGTAAACTCCATGAAAAATTCTCCTCTTTAATAAAGATAGACGGTGGTCTCTTTGCCCGTGGCGGGGGCGGGTCCATCAATGATGCAATACCCATTCGTACCGGCCAGCGAGACCACCCGGTGGCTGCCACGGCTTAACGCGCCAGTAATCCTGGGCTTTCCCGCAAAGCTTACGGTCACCGGAACGATGACGGGGCGCGTGCTTGCCGGTGGCAGCGGGACCTCCACCTTCGCACGCAGTTGCACGGCCTCCCGCGGGTGCGGCTGGCCCGATAAGGCGGCGATAAGCGGGCGGGCATAAAGCTGGTAACCGACGAAAGCCGCCACCGGATTGCCTGGCAGCGCAAGCACCGGAACACCCCGCCACCTGCCGATGCCCTGCGGCGCACCGGGCCGCTGGTGAACGTGTCCAAACCACGAATTATCGCCCGTGCCCAGCACCCCGTGCACCACGTCGAAGGCGCCGGCCGATACCCCGCCGGAGGTAATGATGAGGTCGTGGAATGCGCTGAGCTCATCGAGCAATCTGGATAACTCCGCAGGATCGTCGCCCACGTGCGAGTAGGACTCCGTGTGGGCGAGGGAGGCGAGCATCGGACCATTGGAATCCGGCAGGCGCCCTGAGGCGAGTTCATCCGGATAGGCGGATAGCTCATTGCCGGAAGAAATTACCGCGATGCGCGGGCGCCGGTAAGCCTTTACAGAATAGATGCCGGTGGATATAAGCGCCGCGATAACGGCGGCATTGGCGGTAGTGCCGGCAGTAGCAACGACGGTGCCGGGTTGTATATCTTCTCCAGCGGGGCGGATATGGGTTTTTGCAGGCGCGGCGGTGACGGTGACCTCGCGCGGCAACTCCGTGGGACCAGGCGGAACGGTGGTTTTTTCTACTGGGACGACGATTAAGCCAGTGGCATCGCCCACCGGGGCCCCGGTCATGATGCGCACCGCCTGACCGACGGGAACTGCCTGAGCGGCAGCGCCGGCGGGAACATCGCCTGCTACCGGCAGCGTCCACGGACCTGGGCCCGCGCCCGAAATATCTGCGGCACGGACGAGGAAGCCATCCATAGCGGAATTGGCAAACGGCGGGACGGGAAAGCGCGCGGTAGCATCCTCCGCCAATACCCGGCCGCGCAGCGCGGGGCCAACGGGAACGGACTCTGCACGCGGTGCCGGCGCCAGCGCCAAAACCGCGGAAAGGTGCTCAGAAATGGAACGCGATGCGGACATAAATAATTAGATTAGCCGCCTATGGCAGACATGGGACGATCCGGCTGCAAAAAGCCCTCATCATCAATGCCATGGCCCGGTTTCTTCGTCCACATTTCCCCGGCCCACACCTCCATTAATTCCTCGTCGCTGGCGCCAGAGCGCATGAGATCCCGCAACTGGGTTTCGGAATTGCCAAACAGGCAGTTGCGCACGGCACCATCGGTGGTAAGCCGGGTGCGGTCGCAGTCGCCGCAGAAGGGATGGGTTACGGAGGCGATGATGCCGAGCTTGCCGGCGGTGCCATCGGGGGCGATAACATCCCATAAAGCGGCCGGGGCTGATCCGCGCGGCTCGCGCGCCGGGCGCATGGAAAAGTGGCGTTGTAGCCGGTGCAAGATGTCATCTGCGGTGACCATGTCTTCGCGGCGCCACTTTTCCCGCGGTCCGAGCGGCATCTGCTCAATAAAGCGCAGCTGGGCGCCCTGGTGCAGCGCATAGTCCGCCAGCGGGACGATATCTGCTTCATTGACGCCGGGCATGACCACCGCATTGATCTTGACGGGGTTCAATCCGGCATCGGCTGCGGCGGCGATGGCTTCGAGCACGTGGGCTAGCCGATCGCGCCGGGTGAGTGCGGCATAGCGCTGTGGATCGATGGTATCCAGCGAGATATTAATGCGGTCGAGGCCTGCTGCGGCAAGCTTTGCGGCGCGCTTTTCCAAGCCCAACCCATTAGTAGTCAGCGCCGTCGATGGCGCAATGCCTTCATCCGTGGTGAGTTCCTTGGTAGCGGCGATGATTTTTTCCAAGGATTTGCGCAGCAGCGGCTCGCCGCCGGTAAAGCGCACCTGGCGGATTCCGAGCTTTTCCACGCCGAGGCGGATGAGCCGGATGGTCTCTTCATCGGACAGCGTTTGCTGCGTGGGCATCCACTCTAAGCCTTCGGCCGGCATGCAGTACGTGCAGCGCAGGTTGCAGCGGTCCGTGAGGGACACACGCAGGTCGCGTGCCCTGCGGCCGTAGCGATCAACCAAGGCGCGGGTGCCGTCGCTTGCCGCGGCAGGTAAATCCTCCGGCGGCTGCGTCCGGCCCACGGTGGGCAGGGGCAGGGACACCGCTGAAGAAGAAGGCGTTGGTGAAGTCATTGCTGCCAGTCTACGAGTGGGAAACAAGGTACACCAAGCTACAACGCAACCTGGCTGATGATTATTCCTCGTTTTCCCGGTTAAAATCGCTTTCGTTGATTTCGTCAAGGCGCTGGGCTTCACCTGGGCCCTTGAGGCGGATGATATTGTAATCGCCTTCCGCCAAGTGGGTGCGCAGATCCTTCTTATCAAACTTGCCCACTGAGGTCTTATCGATCGACTTTACGAAGGCCCAGTACTCCGGCAGCATCCAGCTAGGCAATTCCTTGCGCAGGCTCTGGCGCAATTTTTCGGCCGTTTCGATGGTGGGAGAGGCTTGTTCATCCAAGACGGTCACGGCGAGGGGGCGTTCCACCCACTGCTTATCTGGGTAGCCAATTACCGCGGCTTCCACCACATCTGAATTGGCCATGATGAGGTTTTCCAACTGCACCGAATAGATCCACTCGCCACCCGAGCGGATGACATCGCGGGCGCGGTCTTCCACGGTGAGGAAGCCGTCCTTCGTTACGGAGCCGACATCGCCTGTGCGCAACCAGCCATCTGCGGTGAACTTGGACTCCGCGGCCTCGACCGGCTTGCCGCGGAACTCGGAAGCCACTTCACCCGGCTCAGCGGTGGGGGAATGATAATAAGAACCGGTCACGAGGTTGCCACGCACCTGGAGCTCACCGGCATTGCGGTCGGTCTTCGATACCACTTGGCCGTCATTGACCACGCGGTATTGCAGCGAAGCGGCGATCTTTCCCTGGGAGATGCGATAAGCCCAGCGGGTATCGCCGGACGCTCCCTGCGGCGGGCGATACCCGCTGGGCTTATCGCATCCCCCAGGGAAAGATCGCCGCTTCGCTGCAATACCGCGTGGTCAATGAC